>CAKZMN010000121.1 GCA_937128575.1 uncultured Alphaproteobacteria bacterium
CGTCACTCAGTATGTCCGCCGCGTTTTTTGTTGGGGTCGGCGTAGCTAAATAGATTAGCCGGATGCGTCATACCGGTTTTTAAATAGAAAAGCTCCACTTCCGTGATCAAGCCCTGCGCATCAATCACGCGCCATTTTTTTAATGTTAGTGGCGCTTCGGTGAAGGCCATCATTAATGATCCTGCTGCTTCGTCTGCGGTTTGGCTTAGCTCGACTTGAAGATAATCACCGCCACGTTTGATGTTTTCTACGCTGACGTCACCGCTGAGATTAATGTCAGAGCGCAATAGAAAATCAGCTAGTGTTTGTCCGATGGGCGCGTTGGTTTGTTCGCCAAGTTCCGCATCATAGAAATAAATAAAGAACCCGTCTGCGACCACGAAATCTTCGATTGGCGGATCATATTCGAAGCGTAATTTACCCGGGCGCTCTAGATAAAAGGTGCCAACCAGCTGCGTGCCATCATGCGTGGTTTGCACGAATCTGGCCTGCGCGGTTTGCAGGGTGTTTAAATAATTCTCAATTTTTTTCGCCTCGGCAGGTACGTCTTTTACAACTTCCATCTTCGCCATGGCAGGCACAGCAACAAGCAGAGCCAATAGTGCGGTTATAAAAATTCTCATATTCATCGATGCCTTTTAGTTACGACATTTGTTTATATCTACATAATGCAGATTATACGGTTCTAAAGGCTTTAATCCTTCGAATCTAGTTTTTCTCTATAAAAAACCATTGACCACGCATTGTTTTTTACATAAGTTCTATTTTTCGAGATAAAAAGGATGCTGCGTAATGAAAAATTTTCCGAATATGGATGAGTTGAACTTATCTTCTACCGAGATGGATGATCAACAATATTTGTTGAACTCCATCGCATCGTATGGATTTAGTGCGTTTGTTGAAGAAGAGTATGTGAATTTTAAAGAGTTCGTTGCGCTCTTAGAAGTTTCTTCGCCAAAGCTACAAGCCGAAATTCTTGATTACATTGGTGAGCGCGGCATTAAAAAACTTGCCATTATATTTAATCGTAATGCAGCGTCAGAAGCGCCAGAGGCGATGATTTCGGATCGTGAAGAAAACCTACAAAATATTTTCTCAAACGCGATATTACATAAAAAAATATCGCCTGCCATTATGCAGACTGTCTACGAACAGCCTGCGCCTTTTAGAGACTTTATGTTTGGTGACTACTTCCAAATAATGTGGGCTTAACCGAGCCTAGTTTTTAAACGTCGCTGAAATCGCGCACTAGAATTTCACGCTTTCCGGTTTTTGTGGCCTTGCTGATAATGCCTTGGCGTTCCATTTCTTCGATGATGCGCGCGGCGCGGTTATATCCAATTTGCAAGTAACGCTGCACAAAGCTGGTGGAGGCTTTTCCCTCACGTGCGACCAGAGCCACGGCTTGATCATATAGCTCATCTACCTTGTCATCATCATCGCCCCCTGGGCCGCCGCCGAACATAGCGTTCATGATTTCGCTGCTATCGAAATCGCCTTCTTCATCGGTGATTTCATCGATATATTGCGGCGCGCTTTGGCTGCGTAGAAAATCGGTGACTTGCTCTACATCTTTATCGGATACGAATGGGCCGTGTACGCGTGTGATGCGTCCACCAGGCGCCATATACAGCATGTCACCCATGCCTAGCAATTGCTCCGCGCCGCCTTCACCAAGAATGGTACGGCTATCGATTTTTGATGTAACAGAGAAGCTGATTCTGGTGGGGAAGTTGGCTTTAATTACGCCGGTAATAACATCAACAGATGGGCGCTGGGTTGCCATGATCAGGTGAATACCCGCGGCGCGCGCCATCTGCGCCAAGCGTTGAATGGCGGCTTCCACGTCCTTACCTGCGACCAGCATAAGGTCGGCAAATTCATCAACCACCACCACGATATAGGGCAGTTCGGTTAGATCCATGGGCTGTTCTTCGAATACAGGTTTGCCGGTGTCGGCGTCGAATCCGGTTTGTACGCGGCGCATTAAATCTTCGCCTTTTTTCGCGGCTTCTTTAACGCGTGCGTTGTACCCTTCGATGTTACGTACACCCAATTTAGACATGGCGCGATAGCGTTCCTCCATCTCCTTCACCGTCCATTTAAGGGCGACAACGGCCTTGCCGGGCTCGGTCACAACGGGGGACAGCAAATGTGGAATATCGTCATAGACGGATAGTTCCAGCATTTTGGGGTCAATCATAATGAAGCGGCATTTTTCTGGGGGCAGTGCGTACAGGATGGATAAAATCATGGTGTTTACAGCAACGGACTTACCCGAACCTGTGGTACCAGCAACCAATAAATGCGGCATTTTTGCGAGATCGGCCAAGATAGCCTGACCACCGATATCTTTACCCAAGATAAGAGGCACCTTGGCTTTGGTTTTTTCGAACACGCGGGAGGCGAGTAATTCTTGTAAATACACGGTTTGGCGAATTTTATTGGGCAGCTCGATACCAATCACGTTGCGTCCGGGTACAACCGCGCAACGCACGGATACGGCGGACATAGAGCGCGCAATATCATCGGCCAGTGCGATAACGCGGCTAGATTTTGTGCCTGGCGCCGGCTCTAGTTCATATAGCGTAACAACGGGGCCGGGGTGAATGCTGACGATTTCACCTTCGATTTTGAAGTCTGCCAAAACATTTTGCAAAAGCTCCGCATTTTTACGAAGAGCATCTTCATTTGCTTGTTCGACCTTGTTTTCGGTTGGTGGATCCTGAATAAGGTTGATGGGCGGTAGATCCCATTCCCCTTCAGTTAGGGCAAAACGTTGCTGGCTTGGTTGTTGCGGGGCGCTTTGCGGCTTTGCGGCCTGCGGCGTTACAACGGGGATATCGCCCGCGGATGCGCGCGGCGTATCTGTCATTTGCGGCGCTTTGGACGGTCTCGGCGCGGTATATTCATCTATGTCGTCGTTGATTATGGGGCTGCGTTTTTCGCGAGGACTGCGTTTAAAGGAAGGAATTTTAAACCCAAGCTTTGGAAACTCTGGGCGATAGCCGTCTTCGTTATAGTGCCTGACCCAGCCGACAAATCCGGCGGCCATTGAATAGGCGAAGGTGGATGTTGCGAGGATCACGTCTTTTACTTTGATGAGAGCTGCCAATAGCTCTTCGCGCTTGATTGCGGCGGCAAATAAGAAGGTGATTAGCCCCAGAGCGCCCGCGACAAGAGGAACGCCAATTGCGCTGAGGTGAGGGGAAATGGAGCTTATTTTATTCAGCAGGAGCGTGCCTGCCGCGCTACCGAGATAGGGGTGCACGGCCCATTCGCCAGAGGGAATTTGAGCCATGGCGATGGAGGTTAAAATAGTGGCGGCGATAAGCGCGCATGCACGTAGCCAAAGTGGAGAAATTACATCGCGGCGGAAACTACGTACGCCCCAAATAAACACGCCAATGGCCAAAACAAAGCTGCCGATACCCATGGTTTGTAGTAACAAATCAGAAAGCCATGCGCCGCTGGCGCCGCCAATGTTGGTTATGCTGTCTGCGCCGCTGGCGGCTGTGTTCCATGATGGATCGTTATGGTCATAGGTCAGAAGTGATAGGAATAAAAATAGTCCAAACCCAACAAATAAAAGCGCGAATATATCAACAAAGCGCCGCGCTAAAAATGCCTGCATTGCGTCTGGTAAGAAAGACATTGAGGATTTTTTTTTGGTAGAACGGCGCCTTTTGGGGCGTTTGATTGTACGGGAGCGTGCCATGGGAACTCTGAACTCTAAGAAGGAATGGAAAACCTCAGAAGTGAGGCTTGTTATTGGTAGGTGGTTTTAGGATACCAAATTTCTATACATAAAAACAAGCAAAAGCCTTTGCGGTTCAAGCTTTTTGGTCATGATTAGAGAAGTTTTCCACGATCCAAAATTCTAGATTATGGGCTTGTTAAGGTTTTGTTAACCTTTTAGAGCGTAAATTGCACGCTAAATACGTTTTTTGGGTAGGGTCTTTATGCCGCGCCGCCTAAAAAACAAAACATTTTTCTAGGGTAATAATTTATGATTCGACCACAGATATCGGCTAGTCTGCCGCGTATAAATAACATTCAGTATGACGTTTATATCTATCATCGACCAGCTAACCGCAATGATATTATCCCTGGCTGGGAGCGTAAAACCAGCACGCAGAATATTCGCCGCGCTCGCTTGAAGGCCAAAAGTCTTTATGAGACCGATCAGTATGAAAAAGTAGAAATTAAACGCCGGGTTTTTAATGAAGGTGCCGCGCGCAGTTTTTCATCAACCTTCAAAACGTATGAAAATACCGGATATCGAAAAATTTTGAGAGCGCTTTTAATTACTATGCTCGGCGCGCTTGGTGCAATTGCATCTTTGGGTGTGATGTATCTTACATACGCGTAAGCGCCACCGCGCGGCGCTTTATTCCATGATGCCTAGAGGATCGTTTGTGACCAATGCACTAATTTGATCAAATACATTTGCGTTTTCGTTCATTTGTTCTTTGATTGGCTCATTTTGCTCCGCGAGCGTTCTGAAAAACTCACCTGCATCTTTCAACAATTTCCCTGCCAAAACATTATGGGGCGTGTCGTTGATAATGCCCTGTGGCTCTTGCACGACTAATGCGGCCATTTGTTCGAATACGCCTGCATTTTCATGCATTTCTTTTTCCATGTCTGGATTTTGTCCGGCTAGAGTTTTGAAAAACTCAGCAGCGTCCATAAGAAGTTTTCCGGCAAGTTCGCTATGGGTTGGCATTAATATAGATCCTTTATTATTCAATGTATTTGTTTGCACCTTAGCACATATGGGGGCTTTTGGTGCAAGCCCCTTATGGCTGTATTTTTAATGGCGCTTTAGATTTCGTCGCTGCGCTTTGTATATAAAGTTCTGAACTTATGAGCAGGGTAGGAGCCCAAAAACTTTACGTCTTCGGCGTAGAACCCTAGCTCTTCTATCGCACGTTTGAAGGCAGCGCTTTCTGGATGTCCTTCTATGTCGCAGTAAAATTGAGCGGCTTGGAAATGTTCATCAACGTAGGATTCCAGTTTCACCATACTGAGGCCATTTGTGGCGAATCCACCGAGGCTTTTATATAAAGCGGCAGGAATGTTTCGTACTTCGAATGTTAAACTCGTGATGGTTTTGTCTTTTTCATCGATCTTAGGAATTTGTGGCTCGGTAGAGAGGATTAAAAAACGTGTTGTGTTGTGATGCTCGTCCTGAATATTTTCTTCCAAAATATCGAGATCATAAATTTTCGCGGCCAATGATGACGCAATCGCGCCGTGCTCAGGATCTTTTAAGCGCGACACTTCTTCTGCCGCGCCCGCTGTGTCGGCATGTACATGAGCGTTTAGCCCAAGTTTTTTAATCAGCTTTCGACATTGTGGAATGGCGTGAACGTGGCTGTGGACGTGTTTTAAATCTTTGATTTTTGTACCCTTTGCGCCCAATAAATTATGTTCAATGGGCTGGAAATGTTCGCCAATAATATACAGGCCGCTCTCGGGTAGCAGGTGATGCACATCAGCGACGCGCCCTGCGATTGTATTGTCCACCGGGATCATTGCTAAATCGACTGTGCCACTTTGTAGCGCGGTGAAGGCATCATCGAAAGTGTGGCAGGGCAGGGTTTCCAAATCAGGGAAAACCGTGCGGCACGCCAAATCTGAATAAGCGCCGAGCGCTCCTTGAAAAGCAATTTTTTTATAGTTGGTTGTCATTTTTCTATCATTTACAAAATTTTGGTTGAATGACTATACGCAAACTGTATATCTATGTCGACAAGTCCTATGAGACTGTTATAGTTTCTTTGTAACTATTCAATGTGAACTTCAGGTTTTGCGAGAAGGGATTACGGTAGATTTAGATGTCTGGTAATTTTGAAACAAATAAAATTTTTGCTGCTATTTTGGTGGCTGGTATCACCGCAATGACGGGCGCCTTTATTGGTAATCTTGTTATGCATCCGCATGAGCTTGAAAAAGACGCGGTTGAAATTGATGGCGCGCCTGTTGCGGCCGCCGGCGCTAAAGAGGCGTTAGCCGAACCTATTTTACATTTAATTGCCGACGCGGATATTGCCAAGGGCGAGAAATTATCAAAGGCCTGCGCCGCTTGTCATTCTTTTGATAAGGGCGGCCCATCAAAAATTGGCCCGAATATTTATGACATCGTTGGCGCGCCAAAAGCGGGTAAGGGTGGTTTTTCCTATTCTAGCGCGCTTACTGAAATGGGCGGCGCTTGGAGCTATTTAAATTTGAACAAGTTTCTTTGGAAGCCTAAAAAATATGCGCCAGGCACGAAGATGAGCTATATCGGTTTGAAAAAACCAGCAGACCGCGCCGCGATGATTGCATGGCTTCGCACTTTGTCTCCATCGGCTGATCCTTTGCCGAACAGCGGTGAAATTGCAGCTGAGCTTGCTGAGCTTGCTCCTCCTCCACCGCGTGAGGAACACGAACTTCAAGAAAACTATAACGAGTAATTTTTTGGCTTTTAGCCAGATTTCTTTTCCCAGCCCTTTGCGCCCTGTTGCCAATAGGTGATTTCGTGGCCTGCTTCTTTATATATTTTCCATTGTGCGCGCGCGGCTGTTACGGCCTCACTGTCATTACCATTTAACATTTCGCAGCACAGGGTGAACTCTTTCATGTTTTCAGTGGTCGCGCCGCCGGTTAGAATCAAAACATCTGCATTGTTTGGGTTTTCTTCTTCGCTTGTGATCCATACGGGCTGGTGCTCGGCGTGACCTTCTTTTTTTGTGCCGTGGGGTAGAAAGCTATTTTGATCAAAGCTCCATAGGTGATTATTTAAGTGCTGGGTTTGTGCATCATCTGCTGTTTTGATAATTATGCGGTGATCATTGCTCAGGGCTTTGGTGACTAAGCTCGGTAGTATTTGCTCAAGGCTTTGGCGCTCTAGGTGGTAAAATCGAATATCTGTCATTTGCTACCTTTGGGCGGGTATTGATGTGCCCTTCCATTAGGATCAGTTAGGGTGTACGTGTCGTTGTTATTTTCATTTATGTATGAAGAATTGATCTGGATTTTTCCATGGCCGCCGGGAATGTCGAGCATATATTTGGGAAGCGCTGTTCCTGAAATGCGCCCCTGAAGCTCTTGCATAATTTCTTGCCCGCGTTTGATGGATAGACGGAAGTGCGCTGTGCCGGGGGCCATGTCTGGATGGTGCAGGTAATAGGGCTGTACGCGTAGAGTGATTAGTTTTTTGAAAAGCTGTTCTAGCGTATCTGGGTTATCATTTACGCCCTTTAGCAAAACAGATTGCGATAAAAGTGTGCAGCCCGCGGCGCGTAATTTTTTTAAGGCTTGTTCAACTTTTGGCGTTATTTCTTGCGCATGATTTATATGCAGAACGATATATATTGGGGTGTCACGCTTAAGTGTTTTTATTACATCATCTGTGATGCGGTCCGGATCGGCAATGGGGGCGCGGGTGTGTATGCGCAGGGTTTGTACGTGTGATATATCGTCTAGCGCCGCAAATGTTTCATCAAGCTGGCGCGGGGATAAAACAAGCGGATCTCCGCCGGTTAAAATAACTTCCCAAATTTCTTTGTTGGCGCGAATGTAGTTAAGGGCGGCGGTGCGTTCTTCGGCGCTTAATATATTTGCGCCGGGACCCACGGCTTCGCGGCGAAAACAATAACGGCAATAAACTGCGCAGACATTGGCGGGTTTAT
>CAKZMN010000122.1 GCA_937128575.1 uncultured Alphaproteobacteria bacterium
CTGTTTTCTTTTTGAAGAGTTTGCTAAAATACTGAGGAGATTCAAATCCAAGGTCATAGGCAAGTGATTTTATGGATGTGTTTGAGTTTAGAAGCCTGTTTTTAGCTTTATCCATAAGTTTTAAATGGACATGTTCTTTAGATGTCTTACCAGTTTCTATTTTCAGTAAATCACTAAGGTAATGCCCCGATATATTTAGCTCCTCACGTAATTGTTTGGCAGAAGGGATTCCCAGAGTAGTCAGTTTTTCAGAATTAAAATATTCGTTAAGATAGTTTTCAAACTTTGTTATAAAATCCTTATTCTGATTTGTTCTGGTTAAGAATTGACGATCGTAAAAACGCTGACTATATCTTAAAACAGATTCGATATTATGGATGATTAGGTCTTGGCTATACCTATCCAAATTTTGGGTGATTTCGGATTCGATATTATGAACGATCTCAGAAAGTGATTGCTTTTCCTTTTCTGACAAGTGTAGAGCCTCATTAGCATTATAAGAAAAGAATTCATACAGATGAATATCTTGATAGAGTTTCGATTTTCTAAATAAATCAGGATGAATAAATAAAGTCCATCCTTCTACATCAATCATCGGTTCGTCGGTTATGCTAAACACCTGACCTGGTGTTGCAAAAATCATTGTTCCTTCCTCAAAATCGTAAACGTTTCTCCCATAATTAATCTTCCCTTTAATATTACATTTCAATGAGATAATATAAAAGTCAAAGCACACTTTTACATTTGTAATATCAAGGTTCATTTTGGGTGTATGTCGACAAACGGAAACTAACGGATGATTTGGTTTATCCACATTCAAGAGGCGATGAGCCTCGCTAATTGATTTTATGGTAATAATTTCAGACATTGATTAATTAAGGGCTTTTAAAATTTCGATATAGTAAATTGCAGCTCTTTCTTTCGAAAAGTGGTCTATGATAATCAAAGATACTGAGATAATCATCAAAGCGATACAAATGGATTGAAATATTCTATTTTCAAAAAATCCAAATGCAATAATGGTTAATAAAAAACTGATAGCTGCGAATCCCACCGAATATTTGTACAATACCTGAAAATCCTCGACACGCTGCTTTTCACTTAATATAAACGCTTTTGGATTATCTTGATGGCGCGCATAAATTTGACGTGCCGCCAACAATGCTTCAGATGGAGCATGACAACATTCTTCAGCAGATCGAACTTGATCGTCAGCGCAATCCTGAATCTGATCAGGGTGACCTTACGGACGCAGAAAAAGCTGAGTTCAAAGATATTGCCGGTCGCCGCGTGCGCCTTGGTCTTATCCTGTCCACAATTGGTAAGAATAGTAATTTGAGCGTTGCAGATGCCGAGCTTCAAAAAGCCGTGATCATGGAAGCGCAGAAATATCCAGGTCAGGAAAAGCAGGTTTTTGATTATTATTCAAAGAACCGTGACGCACTTGAAAGCATGAGAGCGCCACTATTCGAAGAAAAAGTTGTCGATTTCATTATTGAGCTTGCCGAAGTTAAAGAAAAATCCGTAACGCCAGAAGAATTGATGGCTGCATTGGACGAAGACACGGAAGAAAAGCCAAAGAAAAAGGCCGCCGCGAAAAAAGCGCCAGCCAAGAAGCCAGCCGCTAAAAAAACAGCAGCTAAGAAAAAAGCTTCTTAATCTTTTTTTGAATAATTGATTTTAGAAAAGGCCGCAAAAGCGGCCTTTTTTTACAGTAATATTTTGTTTTTTTAAGAAAGTGATGGGCAAGATAATTTAGGTTCATCGCCATCGTGCCACCATGTGTTTTGTTCTACAATTATTCCCCTTCCAAAATACACGTGCTTAATTGTGCTGTCCAATTCAATCGGTATAGCGTCGCCTTTGCCCTGTTCCATTGCGTAGTCTGCTAAGCACTGTGCTGTTGTGTGTGCTGCCCCCGTTAAGAAATCATCCATTATTCTTTGTTCTAGGAAGTTATGTATGGGGTATGATTTCTGGTATTCTTTTTCAAAGCTCAACATAATATTTTCAAAGTGCTCATCATAGTAGTCAACTTGATTGTAGCCGATCGCTTGATCACGTCTAATAAAGCTCATAATTCGATAGTCTTTGGGGTTTTTTGTTTGTTTTTTATCAATATGATCTTCATTTGCTTTTGAGAAATCGTCCTGCATTGTAAGTATCCTTAAAATTTTATGCGAACATATAGCCTTCCATTTATTATGTCAATAAAAAACATCTGAATCATTATAGTCGCTACTTGAACATGCGTTCCGCACGCGCTACGGTCTAATTGACTCTTGGAATTCTTATTTCTAGATCTCAAAGCAACAAACAAAACGGAAATTTAAAATCATGCATGATCGCGATCCCATAGACACATATATGAACCACCTTATCCCTACGGTTATTGAGCAAACGAACAGAGGTGAGCGCGCGTTTGATATTTATTCCCGTATGCTTAAGGAGCGCATTATCTTCTTAACCGGTGAAGTGAATGATCATGTATCTAGTTTGATTTGTGCGCAGCTGTTGTTCTTGGAATCAGAAAAACCAATGAAGACGATTTGTTTCTACATTAATTCACCAGGCGGCGTTGTTACGTCTGGTTTGGCGATGTACGACACTATGCAGTACATCAAGCCAGAGGTTTCCACAGTATGTATCGGTCAGGCTGCCTCAATGGGTTCTTTGCTTTTGGCGGCCGGTCAGGCAGGCAAGCGTTATTCATTGCCCAATTCACGTATCATGATTCACCAGCCATCAGGCGGTGCGCGCGGTCAGGCAACGGATATAGAAATTCAGGCGCAAGAAATTTTGCGTTTGCGTCACCGTTTGAACGAAATTTACGTGCATCACACGGGGCAAAAGCTAGACACCATTGAAAAAGCGATGGAACGAGATAACTTTATGAGTGCCGATGAAGCCAAGAAATTCGGTCTTATTGACGAAGTTGTCGTGTCTTTGCCCGATAATTCTGACGATGATAAGAAAAAATAAAGGGTTTCATGGGTATACTACAATGGAGCCCATCTGATTGAGCTCCAATAAATAAGAAAATACATAACCAGAACAAAGGTTTAGTCGTATGCCAGACACCACTCAAAACGGTAATTATGCCGTTTTACCCCTTCGGGATATCGTTGTTTTTCCTCACATGATTGTGCCCCTGTTTGTTGGGCGCGAGAAATCAGTGCAAGCGCTTGAGCATGTTATGCATGAAGACAAGCAAATCTTGCTGCTGACGCAGAAATCACCGTCGGAAGACGACCCAAGCGCCAAGGATCTATATGATTTTGGTACGATTGGTACGATTCTACAGCTGCTTAAGTTGCCAGATGGCACGGTTAAGGTGCTGGTTGAGGGCGTGAAGCGCGTTAAGGTTGATAAATTCAACGAAGAGGGCGCCTATCTGCAAGCCACAGCCACGGAAGTGCCAGATGAAAATGCCAGCGGCGAGGATGTTGATGCCTTGTCACGCGCCGTCATTACGCAGTTTGAGCACTATGTTAAGCTGAATAAGAAAATTCCACCGGAAGTTATTGTTTCAGTTAATCAAATTGAAGAACCGTCAAAGATGGCGGATACGATTGCCTCTCATTTAGCGCTTAAAATCGATCAAAAGCAGGAATTGTTAGAAGTTCCAACCGCTATGGAGCGTTTAGAGCGTATTTATGGCTTTATGGAGGGTGAAATTGGCGTTCTTCAGGTTGAAAAGCGCATCCGCGGACGTGTTAAGCGCCAAATGGAGAAAACCCAGCGCGAATATTATCTGAATGAGCAAATGAAGGCCATTCAGAAGGAGTTGGGTGATTCTGAAGATGGTGCAGACGAACTGACAGATCTCGAAGAGCGCATCAAAAAGACAAAATTGTCGAAAGAGGCG
>CAKZMN010000123.1 GCA_937128575.1 uncultured Alphaproteobacteria bacterium
CACTTGGCCCAACTAAAAACTCATGTGTCCCGTGATAAGGTGTGATGTTATTAATTACAAAATCTCTAACATTGACCTTTTCAGTCCAAATTCCAGGTTTAAATTGTTTTACTTCCATTTTTTAATGTATTAATATTTTGAAACGGACTGTTTTATTTTTAAGTGTTGGATGTTGATTTCGCGCGCGGGGCGGGGGCTGTTTTCGCATTTTTTTGTATGCTGGCTTCGGCCCAGATGGCGTCAAATTCCTTGCGGTGACTTTGGCTTTCGTCGCGACTGCTGATTAGGGTCAGGAAGGCGCTTTGACCAAATTGCAGAGCCACGTTTGATCCATATACCAATCTGATGGGCATGTATTTCGATTGTTCTTTGCTGATCCAGCGACTCTGTGCGGCGGTGCCGGGGACTATATTTGCGCCTTCTTGGTACAAAATACGCGTTGTAATATCGTGCTTTTCAAGCTCGCTTATGTATGTCTGTAGTTTATCGAGCGTGATGTGCCTGCTTAAATTATCATTCATATTGAAAATTAAAAACTCGCTACCGCTTTGTCTGGAGGCGGGCAGGATATTATCCAGCATGCTGTTATAAGCGCCTATACCCTTTAAAACATCAGCGCGATCATGGCAGCGACGCAAGCCGTCCTGACCGGTGAATTCTACATTTAGGCTTTCAAAGGCCATGCGCACGGCGCGCAGGGACTCAGTTTTTATGTCTGAGTGCCCTTTTTCAAAGTTATTGATCGCCGTTTTTGATAGCCCGCAAGCATCAGCCAAGTCTTGCTGTGTCCATCCTAAGAGCCCTCTAGCGGCGCGGCATTGTTCAATTGTAATCATGTTTAACTTTCTAAATGAATACCCGAGTACTCATTAGGAATAATCCTAAAAGATTTATATAAAGTTAAACAGGAATTTTTTACGAAAAGTGATTGCGGCATGAATTTTGTTAGAGATGGTGGTCAAAATACCGGAATATGGTTAGAGTAATGAGATAGAGTTTAATTGATCCTTTCAGGGGAGGTGTTCTTGTCAATTTGGTTACTTATATGGCTTCTGATTTCAGCGGCGCTTCTTGGGTTTTTGTTTTGGACGATATTGATATTGGTTCGACAACAAGCGGTCTGGAAAAAATACGCGGCTAAGCATAAGTTGCGCTTTAAGCCCAATAGCTTTTTTGAAGTACCAGAGATTGCTGGTTTGATGGGGGAGCACGCCATTAACGCCTTTAGCGGCGAGCATATGGGGCCTGATGCACGTTTTTCACGCAAAATGACAGCCATCGAGATACAGCTTGCGAGCAAGATGCCGGTGAATGGCGGCATTGCCAGTGCAGGCATGGTTGATTTGGTGCAGGGCATGGGATTTAAGGAAGAATACAGCCCGCGTCATGCGAAATGGGAAGATAGCTATATGGCGGCGGCGGCTAGCCGTAATGTGTTAGAGATTTATTTAAACGAAACGCGCCTTAACGCCCTGACCGATTTGATGGCGATTAAGAACGCTTGGGTGATTTTGGTGTTTAAGGGCGATGTTACGCTGCTTCGTATTGATACGCCTGATCCGCTTTGTACGGAGAAGACGCTGGATATGATGGCGCAGAAGATGCTTGCGACCGCTAAGGTGTTGGAGCTTGAAAAAGGTGAAGCGGGCCTGTTGAAAGAGGCGGCAACGAAGAAACCAAAGAACGAAGTATCCTTGGAAGTGAATGAGGACAAGCTAGAAAATACGGGGCTGCAGCTCGAGGATGACGAACCAGAGGCGAAGCCTAAACCCAAGGCGAAATCAAAGAAAGCTGCGCCTAAAAAGAAGAGCGCGCCTAAGGCTAAGAAATCAAATAATGAGGCGAGTGAGTAACGGCGCTGGTGCGCTTACATCTTGGGCGTTATGTCCGGGCTTGGCGCGGTGTCTGGGGCGTTTCTTATTTCATTTGCCACGATTGTTTTAGGCTCTATATTTAGCTGCTCCATTGCATCCATGAAATGCCCAGCAATATCCGCTTCGCGTTCGTTATATAAAGGCGGCTCTTGTTCTAATCCCTTTTTGACGGCGTTCGTCATGACGTTGAGCGACACATCGCTAAAGCGCGTATTGAGGTCTTTTCTTAAGTTTGATCTAAAGTCACCCAAGCACGCCTCTGCTGTTTTGTTGTAAAATGACAGTAATGCGCGCCGCGTTGATAGGTAGTCAGGTACCTTGCCTGTTGATATATAATCTTTCACGAAGGCGGCTGTGTCGTGCTCGGATAATTCGTAGGATTCATTGTCAACCATGCGTCCGCGAATTTGATTATATCCGTGGCGGGCAAATCGTCCATTAATGAACCATTCCATCGAAGCTTGGCTGATCAGTTTTTCACCGTTTTTGATCATTGATAGATCGGCATCAATTTCGCCAGCATGATGAACCATGTTTTCGGTATATAATGTTTTATCTAATTTAATGCCTTCGGCCTCTGCGTCATCGATTAACGCCTTGAAATATGGTTTATGCTCTACGCTGCTTAGGGTCGCGTTGTGCTCTAGCTCATGCAAAAGGGTGATGGCGGACATGTCTTCAATGGTGCCTGGGAATTTACGTGCGGGCGTGCCGTTTTCCATTCTTCCAAAAAACAAATCATAACTATTGCTGGGGGACAGGTTGTCAGGGTTTAGAACAATTAGTTCAGTTTTGGGAGAAAGCGGCAGTGTATGGCCGTGTGTGTCTAGGTCAATTTTATCATATAACATTATCTGCGCGGCTTCTTTTGCGTTGCTGTAGAATTCGTAGACGCCCTTCTTCTCAAGGTTTTTCATGAGCTCAGGATATTGCTTCGATAGGTCATTAAAAGATGCGGTTATATTGTGATTTCTTAGTTCTTTTAGTTTGTCTTCAATGCTTGCCACGGCCTCTTCAGTGCCAAAATTTAGAGCCTTTATTAAAGCGTGGTCGATTTTTTGTTCCATGCTTTTTCGATCATTTGCTCTTGCCACTTCATCTGTTACATCTTCGGTGTTTACGAGGAAAATTGATTTTTTTGCAATGCGGCTCAGTTCTTTTGGTTCGTGGAGTAGCTTTTCCAAATTTTTAGGGCGGCGCGCGCTGATTTTGAATTTTAGGGGTTTTTGTTTGTCTAGGAACTCAATGATTTCAGGAGTTTCGACGTAGGGTTTTGGGACTGGCGGTTTATTGCCATCCTTTTTACTGCCGTCTGTTGGTGGGCTGCCTGCGCCGTTTAGTCCCATTTTCCTCGTTCCCTTTAGTCACAAGAATTATAGGGGGAAAGGGTTAATTTTTTGTTATTTTGCGGAGGCGCTTAAGGCTTTGAAATGTCTGGGGAAAATTCGTGATTTTTAAGGTCGAAGCGGCACAGAATGTTCTCGTCGTTTTCGGTGGTTCTTTTAAACTCTAAAATTTGGTCATCATCATTATCGATGAAGCTTATATCGCCGTTGATGAGCGCGGGCTGTGAATTGCGCCATTTTAGGTGGATCATTGTTTATGCAAGAAAGAGAGTATAGTGGAGTAGAATCGATTGTATTTGGATTTTCTTCAGGAGTAGGCTGGGCGCTTGCAATTGTTGCGATGGCTGCGATTCGATATAAATTGCGCTATTCTCACATTCCCAATGGTTTGAAGGGATTAGGAATTACCATGATTTTGACTGGAACACATACGGCACGAGTAACTGGGAAGAAAAAATGGGTGGTTACGTAATTGTTTCAGTTACAGATGATGCTGTTTCAGGTGAGTTTAAATCACTTGGCATGAACCTTAGTGTACAAGATG
>CAKZMN010000124.1 GCA_937128575.1 uncultured Alphaproteobacteria bacterium
AAAGAGCCAGATGAAAGTGAACCCCAGAAGGTTTTAATGCTGCTCGATGAGTTTCATATGCTTGGTCGGATTGATTCAATGACAACAGCATTTACTTTACTTGCAGGTTATAATGTTCGTGTTATGGCGGTAGTACAATCTCTTAACTGGATTGATGTAACTTACGACCGTGATAAAAGAAACGGGATATTGTCATGCTGCGCACATCAAATATTTTTCGCAACAAATGACCTTGCAACGGCGCAATATGTTTCAGATTCATGCGGAAATCAAACTGTAGATACTGTCTCCAGATCAAAACGCAAATCCATGAAATATGAGGCACCGACATACAACACTTCACAACGCGGTACACCGTTGATAGCAAAACATGAAATGAGAGATTTCAACGTCGATGAGCAAATAATCTTGGTTGAAGGATCTCAACCCATCAAATGCAGAAAAATTGCTTATTATAAAGAACGAGCCTTTAAAGACAGAGAGATTGAAGCGCCAGAAGTACCTGAATTAAAAATTCTTGATAACGCAATTCCATATTTTGATATTCAATCTGACAAATACTCAAATGGTCAAGAAAAAGACCCTAACCAGACGGAAATTGATTACAACCCTCCCGGAGAGCTAACAGACGATATTCCTGATGTTGAACCAAATAATGATGAAGCAGGTGTGGTGGAACGCCTTTCTGACAATCTTAAATAGATTGCCAAACCCAGACTAGTAATAAGCCAATTACGCCCCAGCCAATGCAAAAGAAGACCGCGACACGGATAAATAAACCCAACGCACCTAGAATACCACCCACAATGATAGAAGGAACGATTGTAGATGCAAATCGCGCCCATTTTGGCCATTCATCAGGAATAAACTCTTGAAGATTATAACCTGTTAAACCAGCTGCAATAATGAATATCCAAAAGCTCCAAACGCCAATAGCGTGAACCTCATATTCTTCTTCATCCATAAAATCGTTGCCAACGCGTCTTAGTGCCATAATTAAACCTCTTCACGATCCGATAGAGGTTTTAATTCTGACATACCGCGCACAATTTTTTCCATGAAGTCGTCGATACGCGCATTGGCTTCAACGTCTTTAGAGTCCTTATCATCATCTGGAATGGAAGGGTGGTGCATAAAAAACTCATGCGTAAACTTAAGCATAAGCTCTTGCATGAAAGCCAAGTCCCTTGCCGTTTTCTTTCGGTGTAATGCTAAGCTGGCCGAAAACTGATTATAGAGTTTCACCAAATCTGCATCCCGATCATTTCTAAATTCAGGAAACATTGCATAGCGCAGCCCATCATTAACAATGGCTGATACATTGGGATTGTGAGAAGCCTTCATTTGCTTCTCCATTGCTTCCCAAACATCCTCATCAAAATAGACCGTTTTTTGAACCCGTTTTGCTTTCGCCATTATAATTCTCTTTCTTGATCTTTATCGCTACTACGCGCCTGTTCTTGCTGTTTAGCTTGTTCCGCCGCTTTCATCTGGAATGTGCCGCGATCAATCTCATTAAAGACAATCTTTTGACCCTTCTCAATATCCGGCGCTTTATCTAAACGTGCCATCTGTAATTCCTTACCGCGCATCACAACGGCCCATTTGCCGCTTTCAAGCTCGGTATGGCCTAGATAAGTGAACTCTTTGCTAGAGGATACTTTTTGAGCGTTAAACTCTAATCCTGCCTTGGTCGCTAAGAATTGACCTTCTTTATGCACCTCCATCACAGTCAAATCACGAAGAGCAGACTTTCTAAGCGCAAACTCACCATTGGATTGAATAAGAGCCAGATTATTCTTTACGAGCCATTCTTGGCGTTTTTCTAAAGCCTTTTCCAATCGCGCATCTGTTTGCTCTACCCCTGATTTGGATCGAGAACGAGCATATAATTCTTTATCAAGCCATGTTTTTTTGCCCGCATCCGTTAAATCTTCTGGCGCATGGTGAGATAATATATCCAATTTGGGATAGAAGCGCTTCTTCTCAAGCGCATTGATTTTCGCTGAAATTTCTTTGCCCTTCTCGACAACATCTACAGGCACCTTAAATCTCCCCTGCCCTATATCAGTAGCAGCGTCGTTTTGTTCTAAGGTTTCAATGCGCTTGATATGTGAGGCTAAATAACCTTCGCGGGCATCCTCATCAATATAATTCTGCTCTTTTTCTATGTATTGGCGATGCTTCTCAATATCGTAAATACCATCATTTTGACGTGCTATAAGGTTAATATTATAATCAGCCCGACCGCTTGATTGATCGAATGGCCTTACACGTATCAATGCGCCTTTCTCAAGTTTCTCGTAACTAAATGGTTCACCTACAGGCACATAATGCTTACCGCCGCCTAAAGCCTCAACAACAAGATATTTCTTATCCGTTAATTCGTCAGCTGGCCCTTTATCTAGAACACGCCCCTCAATAGTTTCACCCTCCCCTGCTTTTAATGAATAGACAGATAGATCATCCAATGGCTCTTCAAATCGTCCATAAAGCTGCTTAATCACATCATTGCGCGTGGCGATCTTATAAAGAACATCTTGATAGTCTTCGTTCAAAGTATAGACACCTGGAGGCTCCTCTTTTGCTAATCCTGCTGTTTCTAAATAGCGCAAACGTCCCTTCAAAGATGCTTCATAATGCGCCGATTTATCAAAATTATTAGCCTTACGCACGTCAACAATACGCTCTTCATTTGCGTGTCTTTCAATAAATCTATCCAAAGACGTCACCCTTAAAGCGTCCACTTCTTTCTCTATAGATTTCTGAATATCATCCAAACTACGCTCACCCAAAAGCTCTGTTGCAATCTCTTGAGCGCGCGCGCGAATTCCAAAAGCAATGTAATCTCGGCCTATAACTAGATCCTCACCGCGTTCGTCTTTACCCCTAATTATGACATGAGCATGGGTATCATCTGTATCGTAATGAACCGCACCAACCCAGTTTAATTTAACCTTCATATCACGCTCAACACGCTCCATAATCTTGCGAACATATCCTTGAAAATCTTCTATATCCTCACCGCGTTCTGGTGAGATAATCATTCTGAAATGGTGACGATCATTTTTGCATAACTCAAAGAAATCCTGACGTGTTAAGCCCTCGTTCTCACCGTCAAACAGGATAGCCTGCTCACCATCAAGACCTGCCTTTTTACGGCTAATGTAATGAATGTGGTGATAGAGGTTTTGGCCGCCACTCCCCGCCCCTGTTCCAACGCCTTTTGTCTTATTCTTCACTGGGTTGATTTTTACAACCACGCGCTGCGAAGATGCCATTCCTGCAAATGAGTTTCCGCGATAAATACCATTTCTACGTTTGATCTTCTTTTGGCCTGATGATTTATGCCCATGCCTATTGAGTTTTTTAAAGAACGCTTTTCTTGGACTGTCTCTGGTCACAATAAGAGGACGAGTAGCTGAATTGCCGCCTGTATCTTCTTCATTGTTGAGCCTGTCTAAAAACACTGAACTACCCTTTTTCTAATTCTGAATTCTCATGTAGCACACGCAATCCGCGCACATATCTACTCTTAAACTATACAACTTAATTAAACTTATTACAAGTAAATTTAACTTGTAAATTATACAATAATAACAGTAAGTTCATATAAATTTAATTTATATCTTTTATCTTGTTTTAAATTATATTCTCTACTACGTACTCTACCATCCATCTTAATCACTATCTATCCTCTATCAACCTACCAATATATCTCACATTAAAAACTTGCTAAACTGGTGATCTGAACGCACAAAAAAACTCTGACCGTTTAAAGCCAGAGTTTAATTTGAGATAAGAAAAAAGCCCCACAATTAGCGGGGCTAAGTTCGTTAGTTTTGGCGTGACCAGATAAGAATATATTGATCGTCTTTTTGAACCAGGTTGGCGTAAATAGGATTTGGAAATTCCGGTGCGTCTAACTGTACTGATACATATGAATTTTGATTATCGCTAATCTTATTCCACCCTGCCCCAGCTTCGAAACCTCCGATTTTTGCTCTGAAATCAGGCTTATTATCGTTTGTTTCACCATCACCGATGGGCTGTAATTTGAGATGGAAATTCAAGGTTGCTGTTTTCAGCTTTCCTTCAAAACTACCATTATCTTGTTTTTTCATATTTGCTATAATTGACATTGTATTTTCCTTTTAATTTTACTCTTAGAACAACACCTTGTTGCTCTTTCTTATGGCGTAATAATTCACTGGCCGCGTTCGACGCGTCACAGAGTAAATTTGTCTTCCGCGAGGAATTTATCGCTTGCGATAAAGGGGAAATTTATTCTTGACGCATAGGCGAAAGCAGGTCAGTTAAGTTAGCCAATCTAGAAAGGCATAAGGCTGTTTGGGCGTTAATAATTTAAAAGGTGAATGTTCTAGGCCAATTTCTTATATGACATAACAACAATATTTTTGAAGGCTCTAATACCTCCCCTATTTCAGGCAATTACAAAAAAGCCACACTGAAACCGAAATCAGCATGGCTCTTAAAAATCGAACTTCTTTGAACTGGCAGGATGATATTATGCGGCATCCTCATTTTGGGTATCATTGCCAAGCCATTCCCGACCCTTTGCAGCCGTCTTATTAAAAAGAGCCCAATCCTCATTATTTTTGAATGTCAGATGAACCGTTCCCTTCATGTAAAATTTTATATCAAAAAATCGGCTTTCGGTCAGATTATCAAAAGGGCTATGAATATCACGGCCCAAAATATCAAACTTGCGCTTTAGCGCCTGCCCTATCGTTTCGCAATGCTCAAACGGACGGTTCGTCATAAAACAAAGCACACGATCCAAATCATTATAAATATCCATTGAATGCCCCCAATTAAGATTAAAGTTTCTGCTCCATTTATTGTCAAACTCACAGCCATAAGGGAAAACAATCTTCTTATTGATTTTATAATTATCGTTGCTTTTCCATCCCTCACTATGATTGCTATTGCCTTTGTAATACCGGCAAAGCTCATCAAAGACATTGGCAACGGATTGCTCAAACAGCTTTTGGCGTTGCGCGAATACATTTTGTAGCGTGCCTTTGATATTCTCTTTCGTGAATGGAATATTGCCATTCCTATCAACATCGCGCAAAAGCTCGTCACGCTGTTTTCTATCAAGATGCTTGTGAAACTCCATTTTTAAAAACACCTCATGCCATGCCGTATTACGGTGTTTCTTAATAAAAGCGGCTTTAGCTGAATTGATGTTCTTCGTTGCCATTCCTAAGATTGACGATAAATCGCTTTGATAAATTGTGACATTATTGGCATCCATATAGCTTTGAGCTTTGCGGATATGTTGAAAAGCTTTGAACATATTAGCATTCGCCTCGTCATAGAAATGTTGCATATTCCCCAAGCGGTCTATAACCGCAGGAATATTGCTTGTGTCTATATCATCATTCACGGCGCGTTCTTGATTATCACTTGCCCATAAATCAAGGCTATCGTCTTCTGCCTCTTTGTTCAGGTAAACAAGCGCAACCTCCACGCCAGTTTTGCGCTCGGCTGTAGCAAAACAATCGCCCAAATATTCAACCTCGCCATGATTTTTAATGATTTCGGCAAGTAATTTGCGGTTTTTGGTATGAGGGTTCTGAATTGTTTCTGCGTTCAGCAAGCAAACAATTTCGCCCGAATACAGAAAATTCCATGCCTTTAATAAATGCGCGTCCCCATTGGAAAATGGCGGGTTCATCAAAATAGCGTCATAATAGCAAACACCGTCATAGCTTAAAAAATCATGCCCCACGATTGGAAAATCTTTATCACGCAATACCGCGCACAGTTCGGGTGAATTTTCAATGCAATCAATCGACGCAGAGCGTCTTGATTGCCGCATAAATTCTGCAATATCCCCCTTTCCTGCGCTCGGCTCTAAAAAATGCTCTGCTGAACGGCTTATTTTAGAAAGCATGGTTTTGATAACGGTTTGAGGAGTTGGAAAAAATTCATCTGTAAACATGGGTCTATCCTTTAAAATTAAAAAGTGAAACCACGCGCCAGAATTAGCGCGTGGTTCATGGGGGTTAAGCGGCAATTTGCTCTTGGTCGTGGTCTTCGATGATTTCTGGTTCATCTACTTGAACGCTGTCAGGGTCAATCGCAGGGAATTGCATAGCCTCTGGAATCCAGAATTGGGTTTTCAATTCATCCGCACTTGGCAATTCAAGGGTTAGGACATGGGCAAAGTGTTTTGCCATTGATGTGACCAACTCGCTCTTTTTATAGCCTTGGGCTGTGCCGTATTTCAAAGAACACCCTGCATTTTGAATAATGCCGTGTAGCTGTTCCTTGTTGCGTCTTTTCAAAAACGGCTCGTCTGGTCGCCATTGCTCACGCATATCGACTTTCAAGGCATTGGCAACATGATTGGAAACGCTGTCTTCATAAGTATCAAGCGTATCGAGATATGTTGTGCCAAATTCCAAGGCCTCAAGGGTTAGGGCAATATCTTCAAGCTGAACATCGGATAGGGCTTGCGTGGCGTAATAAGCGTCCTGCACATCGTATTGGAACAAGCTTTGTAAATCGCGCCATGTGGATTCTTCATCGCCCTTATCAAAGTAACTTAGAAGAATACGCGCCTTTGCATTAATGGCATCCAATGAGCGTGAATATGTGTCTTCATCCTCAAAATAGCGTAAAGCTGGGTGATCTTTGAAAGTTGCTAATTTCTTGGCAACCAAGATTTCTTTGGCTTTGCGTGGATTGTTGATAATCGCATTTTGAACGGCAACGCATTTATGCATGTTCATATATTTAACCAAAGGCTTGCCATAGGTGGCTTTGGGCTTGGGTTTTAAAGCAACAACATTGGATTCATCAATTTCAGGACGAATAAGCCCTTTGTGAATTTCAACTTCGCCAGAGGATAGAATATTGACGATAACACCGCCCGTTTCCCCTTCTTCGGCCTCGCTATATTGCCATGAAGAATAATAGCCTTCTTCAAGTTCTGCCCAATCATGGCTTTGGCTGTATTCATCAACCAATTTTTCAGCCGCTTGTTTTTGCAATTCGTCAAATTGCTCGCGGTCATTAAAAAATGTGGTCTTATCTTCTGCCAATAAATCAGAGGTGTAATCCCCTTCATAAAGTGCGGTATCGAAGAGTGCCAAAGCGACATTGGGTTTTTCATCAATGAGCGCGTCTTTAATATCCTCAACGCTGTCACACCATCCATTTAAGGCTTGTTTGAGAACGCGTTGCTGTTCTTCATGTGAGCCAAGGGCAAAACTTTCAGCTTGTGCCAGTGTCAATTCGCCTGTTGTAAA
>CAKZMN010000125.1 GCA_937128575.1 uncultured Alphaproteobacteria bacterium
AGCTGCTGGTTTCTTTGTTGCGGCCTTTTTAGCCGCAGGCTTTTTGGCCGGAGCCTTCTTTTTGGTCGCCATGACAATAATTCTCCTGAAAATATTTTAAGCGGCCGCGAAGCGACCATAATGAATTAAATAATGAAAAACGCGCAAGGAACATGCGCCGAAATAAGAGCATACACGAAAAAAACATGGGATTAAACCGCTTTTGTTGTATAGTCAGCGCCATGTTCAGTTTCACTGCCACAATTGATTTGCTTTATTCCACAGTCGGACTTGTGGTTTTGCTGGGCTATATGCCGCAGATAATAAAACTAATGCGCACAACAACCGACTGCCGCGACATCTCGCTTTATGCATGGATGATATGGAACTACACCGCCATCGTCAGCTTACTATACAGCGTGTTCATTCTGCCGGACATAAAATTCATGATGGTGAATGGCGTCAATGTTTTATGCATCACAATCATCATCGCCCTCACCGCCTATAAACGCTGGCACTATAAATCAAAAAATTAGCGCCCTCCCCCTTTAAAACCAACGATGAGCCTGCTATTGTCGCGCGCTAAATCAAGGATAAAATAATGAGCACTATAGACCACGAAATCGCGAATAAATGTAAAGCCTGGCCCTTTGAAGAAGCGCGGGGCGTTGTGAAGCGTTTGCGCGCCCTCAACCGCGGTGAAATCAAGGCTGGTGAAAAGGGCTATGTGCTGTTCGAAACCGGCTATGGCCCCTCTGGCCTGCCGCATGTCGGCACCTTTGGCGAGGTCGCCCGCACAACCATGGTGATGAACGCCTTTAAAACGCTGCACCCAGAAATCCCCGTAAAGCTGGTTTGCTTCTCCGATGATATGGATGGCTTCCGCAAGGTACCAACCAACATCCCCAAGCAAGATGAAATGGCAAACTATCTCGGTATGCCCCTATCAAGCGTGCCCAATCCGTTTGATACGGACTATGAAAGCTACGCCGCGCATAATAACGGTCAATTGCGTGACTTCTTAGATGGCTTTGGCTTTGACTATGAATTCGTTAGCTCCACAAATGACTGCTATAAAAATGGCAAGTTTGATGACGCGCTACGCCTGATGCTAGAAAAATATGAAGAGGTGAAAAACGCCGTTCTACCAATTTTAGGTGAAGAGCGCCGCGCGACCTATTCCCCCCTATTCCCAATCGTACAGAAAAAGGGCGCGGATGAAGATTTCCCCATCATCCTGCATAACGCTGTTCTACGCACCGTTGAAAACGCCGCCGAAGGCATCGCCACATTCGAAGTGTTAGACGATAGCGAGCTAGAGCGCAGCGGATATGGACAGGGCGAAATGGTAACCCAATCCATTTTAGGCGGCGGATGCAAGGCGCAATGGCGCGCCGACTGGGCGCTGCGCTGGTACGCACTTGATGTTGACTATGAAATGGCTGGTAAAGATTTGGTCACCGCCGCAGAAATCGCCGCCAAAATCGTACAAATACTCGGCAGCCGCGGCCCCGCCGGTTTCCGCTATGAAATGTTCCTCGATGAACAGGGACAAAAAATCTCTAAATCAAAAGGCAACGGCCTGACGATGGAAGAATGGCTGACCTATGCGCCGCATGAAAGCTTGGCCTATTATATGTATCAACGCCCCACATCGGCGAAAAAACTATATTTCGACATCATCCCAAAGGCGGTTGATGAATATATCACCTTTGTTGAGAAATTAGCGGAGCAAGAGCCCGCAAAACGGCTAGAAAACCCCGCATGGTACATCCATAACGGTAGCGTCCCAAACAGCCAGCATAGCCCTATAAGCTTTGCGCTTCTGCTTAATTTGGTGAACGCCGCCAACACCGATGATCCCGCCACGCTGTGGAAATTCATCCAAAGCTATAGCCCCGAAGCAAACGCGGAAAACGCGCCTTTCCTCGACCGTTTGGTCAGCTATGCCATCAAATATTATCAAGATTTCGTATTGCCGGAAAAAACCTACCGCGCCCCTGACGATCGCGAAGTCGCGGCCCTGTCTGATTTGGCGAAACGCCTAGAGGGCATGGAAAGCGGCCTGCAATCTGATGATTACATGACAGAGGTCTTCAGCGCCGGTAAAGAAAATGGCTATGATAAATCTGAACTGCGTGAATGGTTTCAAGCCATTTACGAGGTGTGTCTAGGGCAATCCCAAGGCCCAAGGTTCGGCAGCTTCATCCAGCTATATGGCGTGAAAGATACCGTGCAACTTATCCAAGATGCCTTGGCTGGAAAATTCGCAAAAGCAGCGTAATTTCAGGCTTTTAAGCATATATGCAACTTTCCTAAACAAAACATAGATAAAATTTTATCTATATTTACGTTTTCTTCATGTCCAGGGGGTTATCCTGAAGATGAAGGCTGCGTTTCATATTCAATTCATAAACACGGAAAAAATCATATATG
>CAKZMN010000126.1 GCA_937128575.1 uncultured Alphaproteobacteria bacterium
ATCCATGTCCGCGGCGGTGTGAATACCTTCCAGCGTGTTCTCTGGCGCATACGCCGCCGTGCCTCTGTGGCCAATAATTTTTGGAAATTTCAAACTCATGTGGTGGGTGGCTCAATTTTGTAGCTACCATCGGCAGCGGGTAGGGTGAAGGGGTTAAATGCTACCTCCCAATAATGCCCGTCAGGATCTTGGAAGTAACCAGAATACCCACCCCAGAAACGCTCTATGGCAGGCTGAACAGTTACGCCAAGAGCTTTTATCTCGGCTAATGTCGTGTCGACGCTTTGTTTGTCGCTGACATTATAGGCTAACGTAAACTTGCTGCCGCTCGGCGGCGTGTTATCGCCAGTTTCTTCTGAGAATTTTTCAAGAGGATAAAGTGCAAACACGAAGCCGTTTAAATTATAAAAGGCAATGTTCTCGGCTTGAAACTCTGTTGCCACTTTCCATCCCAGAGAATCATAAAAGGCGCGGGACTTTTGAATATCCCGCACCCCTAATGTTATGATGCTTAAACGCTGATCCATTATGGATTAACCATTCGCTTCTTTTTTAGCGTCTTGCTTAATCTCTTCACCAGTTTCCTGATCAACGCGTTTCATGGAAAGCTTAACCTTGCCGCGATCATCCATGCCAATGCATAGAACCTTAACAGTGTCGCCTTCTTTGATGATGTCGGTTGTTTGTGCAACGCGGTGATCGGCTAGCTCAGAAATGTGAACCAAACCATCGCGCGCGCCCATGAAGTTTACGAACGCACCAAAATCAACAGTCTTCACAACTTTACCGTCGTAAACAACGCCAACTTCTGGCTCGGCTGTGATGTCTGTAATCATCTTGGTTGCAATGTCGATGGCTTCTTGGTTAACAGCTGCAACCTTGATTGTGCCATCATCTTCGATATCAACTTTTGCGCCAGATACTTCACAAATTTCGCGAATAACCTTACCGCCTGTTCCGATAACTTCACGGATTTTG
Organism: uncultured Alphaproteobacteria bacterium; assembly: GCA_937128575.1. Taxonomy (GTDB): domain Bacteria; phylum Pseudomonadota; class Alphaproteobacteria; order Micavibrionales; family Micavibrionaceae; genus JAGRKE01. The sequence continues at coordinate 979 of CAKZMN010000126.1, forward strand.
TCGGTTGGTACTTTCAATGTCACGATTTGTGGTGCATTTGCATTAAGCTCTGCGCGACCTTCGGTAAGGGCTTTCGCCATTTCCGCAAGAATGTGCAAACGACCATCTTTGGCCTGTTCCAATGCAACCTTCATGATCTCTTCAGTAACGGATGTGATCTTGATATCCATCTGAAGCGCCGTGATACCATCTTCTGTACCAGCAACTTTAAAGTCCATGTCACCAAGGTGATCTTCATCACCAAGAATGTCGGAAAGAACAGCGAAATCATCGCCTTCCTTGATCAAGCCCATCGCGATACCCGCAACTGGCGCCTTAAGTGGTACGCCAGCATCCATAAGGGATAGTGAAGCGCCACAAACAGAAGCCATAGATGATGAACCATTAGATTCAGTAATCTCGGATACTGCACGCATTGTGTACGGGAAATCTTCAGCTGTTGGAAGAAGCGGGCGAATAGCGCGCCATGCCAACTTACCATGACCAATTTCACGGCGACCTGGCGGGCCCATGCGGCCTGCTTCACCAACTGAATATGGAGGGAAGTTGTAATGCAGCAAGAAGCGCTCTTTATATGAGCCTTCCATCGCATCGATCAACTGCTCATCTTGGCCTGTGCCTAGTGTTGCAACAACAAGAGCCTGCGTCTCACCACGTGTGAATAGCGCAGAGCCGTGTGTGCGTGGCAAAATACCAACTTCAGAAACGATTGAACGCACTGTGCTTGTGTCGCGCTCATCAATACGCTTGCCTGTCTTCAATATCTGGCCGCGAACAACATCCGCTTCCAATGATTTGAACTTAGACTTAACAAGGTTGGCATCAATGCCCGCATCTGCATCTGCAAATGCTTCGATTGCTGCGTCGCGCGCTGCGCCAACGGCGGTCTGGCGCTCAAGCTTGTCAGTAATGCCATAGGCCTTCTCAACATCTTTAGCGAATTTTGCTTTAACGTCTTTTTCTAGCTTAACAATGTGGTCTGGTGTTTCTTTAATGTCCCACATGTCTTTTGCGCACATCTCGGCAAGATCGATAATACCATCGATAACCGGCTGATATGCCGCGTGACCGGCCGCAACCGCGCCCAGCATGATTTCTTCGGAAAGTTCCTGCGCTTCTGATTCAACCATCATCACGCCTTCTTTTGTACCAGCAACAACCAGATCAAGATCTGTCTCTGCAACTTCATACATTGGCGGGTTAATCAGGTACTCACCATCTTTGTAGCATACGCGCGCGCCAGCAATCGGGCCCATGAAGGGAATGCCAGAGATTGTAAGAGCGGCAGATGCGCCAATCATCGCAACCATGTCTGGGTCATTCTCAAGGTCATGAGAGATAACAGTCAAAACAACCTGAACTTCGTTCAAGAAGCCCTTCGGGAATAGGGGGCGTAGCGGGCGGTCAATCAAACGGCTCGTTAGTGTTTCTTTTTCACTTGGACGCGCTTCACGTTTGAAGAAGCCACCGGGGATTTTACCTGCGGAGTATGTTTTTTCTTGGTAGTGAACGGAAAGTGGGAAGAAATCCTGACCTTCACGTAGGTTTTTTGCACCAGTAACGGCGCAAAGCACTGTAGTTTCACCAACAGTTGCCAAAACGCAACCATCGGCCTGACGGGCAACTTTACCCGTTTCCAGGGTCAGTGTTTTCCCTGCAAATTCGATTTCTTTTTTAAATACATTAAACATCTATAGTTCCTTTTCTTTATGTATAGATAGAATCATCGCGTAAAATCGCGACAAAATTTCAAAATTATATGGTGGGGGATTTAATGTCCGGCGGACGGTTGAAAACACTTAAATTCTTTAGTGGGTGCGCTCAACAGTCAACCGGGACAGACGCTCTCCCGCCTTTTGTTGGGCATATGTATCACATGAATAGGGGCGTAAGTCAAAGGGTTTTAATGGTTTTCTTGACACCGTGCGCACCGTTTTGTAGGTTCCCGTTTTGCTAAACTGGAGTGTGTAAAATTGAGTAATTCAGATAAACCAACAATCGAAAAATTAAGAGACATCCTAAACGAAGCCGCCGGCGTAGAAATCGAATGCAGTCAAGGCTCTCACTATGAAGTTAAGGGTGAAATAGATATCAAAACCAATCACGCTTTACGCGCTGTGTTGGCTGAAGACCACCCAAATGGCTTTGAATTCAGCGTAGAGCGCTAATTTTACAGTCCATATTTGCATTTACATAACGATTTCGTGTATATTATAAACTCATTCAAAGAATAAGAGATTATAAATGTCCAATAAAAACAAAGACTATGACGATATGGACGACGAATACGGATTTGAAGCCAATATGCTGGAATCCATACGCGGTATGAATGTTCAGTACACTGAGATCGGTATGATCGGTGAAGAATATTTAGAAATAG
>CAKZMN010000127.1 GCA_937128575.1 uncultured Alphaproteobacteria bacterium
ATGTTCCTTGCCCGCAGATGGGAAAGGCAGATGCGTTACATCAAACAAATATGGCTCATAAACTTTGTTAAACACCCCGCGCGCACCGGCAGACATCGCACCAAATGTATCGCCGTGATATCCACCCTCTAGGGCAACAACTTTACCCCGCGGCTTGTCGCTATGTTCGTGATATCCAATCGCCATTTTCAGGGCAACTTCAATCGCCGTAGAACCACTATCGGAGTAAAAAACAAACTCCAGCGCCTTATCAGTAAATTTCAGTAATTTATCCGTTAATTCTTCCGCCGGGCCATGCGTAAAACCAGAAAATATAACCTGCTCTAACTTACCCGCCTGCTCGCGCACCGCATCTACAATTTTAGGATGGCAATGCCCATGCGTGATAACCCACCACGACGATATGGCGTCCAAAATTTTACGATCGCGCTTGCCATACAAATAGGCACCTTCGGCGCGTTCAATATGCACCTCCGGCCCAGTCAATGCGTGCTGGGTCATGGGGTGCCAAATGCGGGATATACGCTTCATTGTTTAAATCGTCTCCTCAGGAGAAAAAATCTCCGAGATCAAAATTATCATCAAATGCTTGTGTTAAGGCGTCGGAGTTTAGCGTATCCAAACGCGGAAGGCGACCCAAAATCTTCACGCCAGAAAATTCTTCAATCGTACGTATGTTGTCAGGATTATCATCACCAATAAAGGCAATCCCATGAATGGGAACCCCGCGCTTCTTAAGAGCCTCTACGGATAATAATGTATGATTAATTGTCCCAAGGCCGGTGCGGGCACATAAAATAACGGGCAAATCCCACATTTGAAAGACATCAATGAATAATGTGGTGCGCGTAAGCGGTACATTCAGCCCGCCCGCCCCTTCTATCAAAAGCGGCCCTTCACTATCGGGGGGCTCCAGCGCATCAATATCAATATCTACATCCACATCAAAATCGACATCAAAATCAGTTCCAGAAACCATTGTTACAATCCAATACAAAATAAGTATCAGCATTAAAATGGTTAATGTAATGTT
>CAKZMN010000128.1 GCA_937128575.1 uncultured Alphaproteobacteria bacterium
AATTCAGGCTCCATGCGTGGCCGCCCAATTGCGATTGCGGCGATGACGGCGGATATTATTGCCCGCACGCTTGAGCGCTGCAATGTGAAGGTGGAGATTTTGGGCTTTACCACGCGCGCGTGGAAAGGTGGACAATCACGAGAGCTATGGATGGAAAATGGTCGCCCCGCCAACCCCGGACGCCTGAATGATATTCGCCATATTGTCTATAAACCCGCAGACGGACAAATGCGCCGCACGCGTAAAAACCTTGGATTGATGCTCAAGGAAGGGCTGCTGAAAGAAAACATTGATGGGGAGGCGTTGGTGTGGGCCTATAACCGCCTCGCCAAACGCGTGGAGCAGCGCAAGCTGATGATTGTGATTTCCGATGGCGCGCCGGTGGATGATTCTACACTGTCCGTGAACCCGTCTAATTTGCTGGAGGCAGACCTGCGTAATGTCATTACATGGATTGAAGATCGCCCCGATGTGGAAATTGCCGCCATTGGTATTGGGCATGACGTGACGCGCTATTACAAACGCGCCCTGACAATTGCGGATGCGGATGAACTTGCCGATGCATTGGTTTCAGAGCTTGCTGAATTATTTGATGATGGCGCTTAAGGCAAACCTTATCTGCGCCCACCATTTTATTTGACAGAACACCGGCATTTGTCGTAAAACCTTCGCATGCAAAATCAAAATAATAATAACGCGCCCGAAAAGCCTATGGTTATTGAAGCGCTAATCGCTGAAGCGGTTGCCTATGGCGGCACATTCAAAAAACATGTACTTGGTCAAAAATATAAATTACACCGATATAGCAATGTAAATATCTTTAATAACTTCGGCGACAGCCCTAAGCTTTATATTTATTGCCGAAATGATATTGCTAAATATATTAAAAATAAATTTTTCAAACACCCAGAAACACAGGCCTATGTAACATCGAGAAAACATTTAGTTGCCTATAACAAGGCAGATAATGTGGGGCTATTCTTCAACCCGACCACACGCAGCGGCGCAATGATGTTTCGCCCGCATGACAGGGGGCTTGGCTTTAACCTAGACCGCAGAAAATCTGCAAATGACCCTGAGCATATTCAAACTAAACGTCAGTACAGAGACTCACCAGCCGTCACTATGCAGGACATGTTAATTGAATATGTTTCTAAAATAGAACATGATGAATACATGCAAAAACGTATTCAAAGCTTAATCAAAGCGCGTTGGCTAGATCACGAATCCTATAGCGATCGACCGTTTCAAAATATTGATTCAGATTCTTTGATTGCATCATATAATGCACCATCAATGCTTAAGATTATGCAGCGTGGGAAAGCGAATAGAAAACAGGCATTATCAGATCAGAATAGCGCTATTATTTCTCAAAATCGTGCGCGCTACGAAGCTGAACAAAGAAAAGCTTCTGGAGCTGGAAAATGGATATCTAAAATCAAGACGATATTTCAGCGCGCTGCGGCTACTGTTGGTTCGCTATCCTTCGCCAAAAGACCGAAGGACGCCTTTCAAGAACAAGCCCAGATCGACGCACCTGCCAATGACATTGCAAAAGAAAGTCCGCCAGAAGATTTTACAGCTAAGCTAGAGGCGCTCCAGGCAAAATACGAGCGTTAGACTTGCGCTCTAGACACCCCTCCTCATTCATGCGAAAAACATTGCTATGAGTGAAAAGAAGAAAATCTACAAACCCTCCCCGATTAGTGGCTTTCCCGAGTGGACGCCAGATGTGCGCCTTGTGGAGCAGCAATGGCTGGATCATATTCGGGCTGTGTTCGAGAGCTATGGCTATTGCAATATCGAGACCCCCGCCATTGAGGCGCTGGAGGTTATTGCCGCCAAGGGTGAGGATGTTGATAAAGAGATTTACGTGCTGGAGCGCCTTCAGGCCGACGAGGATGATAAAAAGGAAGCGCGCCTTGCGCTGCATTTTGATCAGACGGTTCCCCTCGCCCGTTATGTGGCGCAGCATTTCAATGATTTGATTTTTCCGTTTAAGCGTTATCAGATGCAAAAAGTTTGGCGCGGTGAGCGGCCGCAAGCGGGCCGCTTTCGCGAGTTTTATCAGTGCGATATTGATGTGATTAATGTCGATAACCTGCCCCTGCACTTCGATGCCGAAATGCCCGCGATTATCTGGCAAATTCTTTCCTCCCTGCCCGGTATGGAAGATGAAAAGATTCAGATACGGATTTCTAATCGGAAGATTTTATTAGGTTGGCTGGAGCATTTAGGTGTTGAGAACCAAATCGATGTTATTCGGATTGTAGATAAAGTTGAAAAACTGGATAGCAATAAAATTTTACATCTTTTGGAAGAAACAGGAATCACGCGCGATACAGCTGAAGAAATTTTAAAAGTTGGACAAACAAAAGTTACAAGAAAAGAAGATGTTTTAAAAATTGCGCCGCAGATGCAGGGCACTGGGAGCCTGATGCAAGAAGGCATTGAAGAGCTTGCCTTTGTGATGGATCAACTCTCCCACTTGCCTGAAGGTGCGGTTGTGGCTGATTTATCCATCGTGCGTGGTCTCGATTATTATACGGGTACGGTGTATGAGACGGTGTTTGTTGATGATCCGGGTTATGGCTCAATCTGCTCAGGTGGTCGTTATGATGATTTGGCCAGTAATTACATCAACAAGAAATTGCCGGGCGTTGGGATATCGATTGGTTTTTCACGCCTGTTTGCGCGCATTTTGCAGAAACAACAATTACCCACCGGCAAGCATTCCCCCGCGGACATCATGGTTGTGATGCCGAACGAGGAGCAGCGCGGCGTGGCGACCGAGACCGCGAACATATTGCGCGGCAAGGGCTTGAACGTAGAGCTGGCGCATGGTGGTAAGCTGAAGAAGCAATTGGCGACAGCAGAGAAAAAGGGCATTCCCTATATCTGGTTCCCGCCCTTTGAAGACGGTCTGCCGCACGAGGTTAAGGATATGAGCAGCGGTGAGCAAACCGAGGCCGACCCCGCCCAATGGACACCGAAGAAAGAAAGTTAAAGATCATG
>CAKZMN010000129.1 GCA_937128575.1 uncultured Alphaproteobacteria bacterium
CGGATGGCCCCCGAAGGCATAAACGCAATCCCAGCCGGGTTTCCAGATCCGAAATATGACGCGATATCGTCGACTTTCCGATGTTCAGTTCCATCTCGGAAGCCGCAATCCCGTTGCAGGCAGCTACGACAGAAAATACACGCAGCAACCTAATATCAACGTCACCCAAGGATTTCAGGATCGCCTGTTTTGCCAAAAGAGGTTTCCTTTTTATGGAACTTTGAGCCGAAAGGTTGTGAACCACCAAACCAAAATATTCGGTTAACGTAAAGGAAGTGCTCCGAAAAACGGCTCACAAATGTGTCACATATGACGCGAATGCCTGCCGTTTATCAAAAAATAAAAAGCACACTGACAACCAACATCGAGGAAAATATGTCTTCCAAACCTCCCCTAATGGAACTCCCTATCGCAACGGCTGACCACGGTTTTTATTCCGGCTTTAGCATCAGTGTTGCAGTCGTTTCAAAAATTATCATCGCAGCCTTGGTTATTTGGGCTATTGTTTTTCCGGAGCAAGCGGGCAGAATCCTGAATGCAATCAATAGCTTCATCCTGTCCCACACGGCATATTGGTATATCGGGATCGTTGCTCTGTTTGTTTTGACCTGCTCAATATTGGCGGTCATCCCCGCAACGGGAAAATTGAAGCTGGGTTTGGAAGGTGACGAGCCCGAATTTGCACGCTTTTCCTGGTTTGCCATGATGTTCGGCGCTGCCATTGGTGTCGGGATGTTGACCTGGGCGGTTGCAGAGCCGGTCTATCACTTCCAGAATAACCCCGATGTGCTGGCCGATTATAACACCAAGTTCAAATATATCCTCGTGGACGAGTATCAAGATACGAATGTCGCGCAATATTTGTGGCTGCGGCTTTTGGCGCAGGGTTCGAATAATATTTGCTGCGTTGGGGATGATGATCAATCTATCTATGGTTGGCGCGGCGCGGAGGTTGGAAATATTCTGAAATTTGAAAAAGATTTTCCGGGGGCAAAAATTGTACGGCTTGAGCAAAATTATCGCTCTACCAATAATATTTTGAAGGCCGCGGGCGCGATCATTGAAAATAATGCGGGGCGCTTGGGTAAGGAATTATGGTCTGAAGCGGGCGATGGTGAAAAGCTGAGTGTGCGCGGGCTTTGGGATGGGCAGGCCGAGGCGCGCTGGATTGGTGAAGAGATTGAGCAGCTTCAGCGTAAGCAATGGAAGCTCAATGAAATGGCTGTGCTTGTGCGCGCCGGATTTCAAACGCGTGAGTTTGAGGAGCGCTTTATTCAGTTGGGATTGCCATACAAAGTTATTGGCGGCCCGCGATTTTATGAGCGTACGGAGATCAGGGATGCGCTGGCTTACTTGCGCATTATAGCGCAGCGCGCAGATGATTTAGCGCTGGAGCGGATTATTAATAAACCCAAGCGCGGCCTTGGCGGCGTGACGGTAAATACTTTATATGCGCATGGTCGTGCCAAGGGCATCTGCCTGCATGACGCGATTATGGATTTGACCCAGACGGACGAATTGCGGCCGAAGGTTAAGGCGACGCTGATGAAGATGCTGGATGATTTTGAGCGCTGGCGTTCATTGGTCGATAGCATGAATCACGCGGAACTAGCGGCGCAGGTCTTGGAAGAATCTGGTTATATGCAGATGTGGAAGGATGATAAAACGCCGGAAGCGCCGGGGCGTCTGGAGAATTTGAAAGAGCTTGTATCGGGGATGCAGGAATATGAATCACTGCCGGAATTTTTAGAGCATGTGGCGCTGGTGCTGGAAAATCAGCAAGGGCCGGGCGGCGATTACGCCACGATCATGACATTGCACGGGGCCAAGGGACTGGAATTTG
>CAKZMN010000130.1 GCA_937128575.1 uncultured Alphaproteobacteria bacterium
TCCTTAAACGTACAGCCATCATCACCAGCTTGATTAAGCGGGAAAAATACTTCTTCACAGACCTTGCCGCCCTCTTCCAGAATTTGATCAATTAAATCTATGGACACTTCTTCATAGCCCGGCAATTCAGCGAGGCTTGAAGCGCCCAGCACTTCGTGTAGAACAAAACGGATATCTTCGAGTGGCGGTGAATAAACAGGCATGTAGCAGCTCCCCTTGAAATAGGTCTATGTTACTAATATAGCGTGATTTCTTTAAAAATTGATGGAGAAAATAAAGATTTTTTATTTATTGAATGCGCAAATGGCTGACTTGCTCAAGAAAGGCCTTAAATTCAGGCATCGTTCCATGCTGCTCGTCTGTTCTAAGCGTTATCTTCCTTGCATGATTGAATTCTAGATTCTTCAAATCAAACTTTATATTTTTTTGAAAATTAATGAGAAATGGAATATTTTCAGACTTGTTTTCAACCTGGGGAAGCTTTGCATAGAAACTGAAATGCTCAGAAATATCTATGCCTTGCAGCTCTCTTGGTGGCAAAGAATTAAGTTTACGACAATAATCATAGGCTCTTATTTGAAACGCACCCTCTTTTCCTTGAGCATATGAATTCATCCATGCCTCATGGCCCGACTTTGAAAATTGAACCTTTTCGTTTGTCTGCTCAAACAATGATTTAAGGAATGCTGATTTTCCAACTCCTGACCGACTGTTACTCAGCAACCCAATAAGCATTGGGGTATCGGCGCGATCATAGTTTTTGGTGCGTGAGCGCTCAAAAGAGGCCTTTAAAACATTTAAAAAAGAATGCCCCAGTTCCGCAGTTTGTTCGGCGTCAGACGTCATAAAGTTATAACTTAAATTATGTTTTTGTTTCCAATTTTTCTTTTTCCACATGCCGCTTAGTCCCCAAAATCGGCCAAAATTGCGCCTATCAAGTTAAAGATACTGTACCAAAAACTATTGAGTTATGTCAATTATCTTTTGTCGTCAATCATATAGAGGATTTCTTGCGCGACGCGCTCTGCATCTGCGCTTTGGATAGATTTCTTGGCTTGTTCGGTGTTGGATTGCTGTTTTTTAGTCATGGCCGCGGCGATACGGTCGAGGGTTTCCTCGCCTATATTTTCACGCGCAGCGCGGACATTCGCCATGGCTTCCGCGCGCAAGCTCTCAGTTTGCTTCTCTTTTTTCTTTGCGGCCTTGGCGGCCTTTTTCTTTTTTGACCAAAACATGCATAAATTATGCCCGATTTTGGTTAATGAGGGGTAAAAATTTTAGTTAAGCTGAATTTCTGGGGTTTCACCATTATTTAGACCTAGAACGTTACGCGCCTTTGGGGTCATGATTTGGGTTAATTCCAAATCTGGCTGATTATGCGTGTACGCATTTTTAATGCCCATAAATAATGGGTAATGCGGCGCTGTGCCAGAATTGTAAACAGACCCCAATGAACGAATGAATGCATCGCCCCCCAGATCTTCGATTGCGGCCGCGCGCTCTTTTGCTGGAAATTTAGCGATATGGTTACTGACCATGCGAAATAGCGTCAAACCAGGCAGCACATTTTTATGCTCCTTCGCGATTTCCATCGCCGCGGGAAATGCTGTTTTTACATCAACCGAATTATCGAGAGCATTAACGAACATTGCGTGATCCGCTTTGAATTTTTCTAGATATACGCGCTGTTCGGATACATCACCTTTGGCACTATCGAGCTGTTTATCGGCGTAGGCATAATTAATTCGGTTGGCATTGGCCACTTCTTTGGTGAACATCAGGAAATCCCACTCTGGGTGCTGGAACAATTCCTTGATATCATTTTGGTTAATCGTACCGTCATCCACTTTGCTTTGCAGGAATTGCATCACCGCGCCCATACCGTGGCCGGAGGTGAAGATTTCGGCAACGTTGTTACGCTTGTCATTTTCAATGGCACGTACACCCGTCATTTTACGATCACCGGTTTTCTTGGCACCGGGGCGTGCACCATTATTTAGGTAGGCGATAATTTCGGAACATGTGATAGTTTTTGCCAGATCATCTAGAACATATGAGGGCTCGCGGTCTTTTTCTAGACGGCCCTTATTTCTCTCTATAGATTCAGCTGTTTCTTGAAAGCGCTGTTCAACGTAGCCGCCAATAGCAATTTTCCATGCCTCTTCTTGTATGGCTTCCATAGCGGGGTTTGTGAATTCGAATTTTGGCTCAATGAATGTGTTGTCCGGCACCAAACCTTCCAAATCGAAACGACCATGGATAATTTCCGTGATGCGGCGCGCGTAATCATCAGTAACCTGATTGGGGGTCGCGGTCAGCATGCGCTTCGCGCGGCCTTGCTCAGTATATAAAATGGCGCTCGACATGCGTAAAAACGCATTGTCAGCGTCATTATTACGATCAAATGGACGACCGCGCTCTATGGCGATATTCTTAACCTCTTGTTCGATTACGCGTCGCATATAGCCAACGTCTGCACCAAAACGACCCATAGATAGACCGCCGCCAATCATAATTGCGAAGGCTTGGCCGATATCTTTGCCTCGTTCGATAGATAGCTGTTCGCTAAGCGCATAAGCGTTGCGCACGACTTTTCTGATTTCATTTGTGGTTTCCATCAATGCAGCAGAACCCGCGCCACGCGTTGAGTCAGAGCAAGGCACCATAAGCGGAAGATCATAAATATCACGGCCTGAATAATACCAATTATAAACACGGTTTTTCTGGCTTTTATGATGGCGCGTTTTCACGCCGTCTTGACCGCCATGTTTGTGGAAAATTTCTGACAAATCACCAATGCGCGCAAGATTTTTGCGATCTTCGAACAATGGCATGTGACGCATGTCTTTCATGCCAAATAAATCGCCCAAGAATTTTTGATGCGGCACCGCGGCCTCGGTCGCGTCAGAGATGATCGCCTGATCAAACTTCATTGGGTATAGCTTGCGCAGAGCAAAACGATCAAGCAGTGTACGTTCCTGTTTTGGATATCCGTTTCCATCTTTTTCGAAGTCTAAACGGTTTGCATCAAACATGGCCCTTAGCAAAACTTCACGATTCCCATTTTTATCGGCGAAATTTATGACTTGCTGATAAATTTCATATTGCGCTTCGGTTGATAGCTTGCTGATGCCTCCATTTTTATCGATTTGTATAATTTTCTGTGCGCTGAGAATATTTTGAGAGCGCAAGAAATTACTGTTGAAGAAATTATCGATGATGCGCGCGTGAATAATATCGTTTTGACGCGTTTGGCCCTTTTCCAGCACAAGCCCATTACGGCGCGCATCGCGGAAAGCATTATCAATAGCGATGTAGCTATCTTCGTGGTCGGTATCTATTAATTCTTTGCGCAGCAAATCAAGACGATAGAGTACGTGCGTGTATGTATCGCGACCATAGTTTTTGGAATCTGAGTCATCATAGATATGGCTAAATTCTTCTGTTTTTTGCTTTAGCTCTTCATATTGCGCGCGATAATAATCTTCTCTCTGTCTAGGAGCCATGCCCGCTAAGTTTGTAACAACCTCACGCGCGCGCCTATAAACTGGTTGCAAATTCGCCTTTGCATCTTCAATAGCTTTTCTAGTTTCTGCAGCAGCCTTTGGATTTGTACCTTCGGGTACAGTATCAAGAGCGGCCAAAATATCGTCGAAACTGCCCATTGTGGTCGTGGCCATTTTGGTGAGCATCGCCCAACCCTCTGCATTGTTTTTACCGTCTGAATCGTAATCCCAGCTTTTCATGCCGATATCGATTTTGACCTCGGGACGTTTGCCGTAGGCTTCTACAAAGAAGTTTCCAATGTGGCGCTCTAGGTTACTACAGCCCTGATTATGTATGCGCGCCGTAGCGTTAGAGCCATCAATTTCGTCCATGATGGTGCTTTTGCGCGTGGCGCCGATGGGATTGGCGGCCATTTTGGCAATAATGTCTTGAAAGGCTTTTTCGCGCTGCGCAGGCGGTAATTCGGCCACGGCGACAAGTTCTTGACTGAGCCCTATGCCCGTTTTATTGAGATGTTCCGTGGGGTGTACTGTGGCGGCCTTACCAATTTTAATGCTTTTGATAACAGCAACCGCATCATCCACCGAATAACCAAGATCCTTCATTTCATGGATAGCGTTTTGGAGTTCCTGCACGGATTCTTCGGTATCGGTTTCGTAGGCGCGCTCTGACATAATTGAAGAATAGGTTTGCACTGTCAGCAGAATATCTTGCGCGTGTGTGAAAGCTTTGATTTTAGCGGTATGCGGCGTGCCGTCTTCGTTTTGGAAATGCTCTTCGAAGCCCTTAATGCCCTGGCCCTCTAGAAAATCATCGGCTTCGCCCATGAATTCTAGAAATCCATTCCAATTTTCGTCGTTCCAATCAAGGTCGGGGTGCTGCGCAGTGAAGGCGGCGCGGTTTTGCGCGATTGTGCTTAATGCTTCTAAAGCAGCGGCTTGTTCATTCCTTTGTTCAAAAACATCATTTAGGTGCTTCGAAATTACATCGGACATACTGTTTATATTCCCCGTTCGTGTTACTCAGTGAATTATAGAGCGAAATCTATAATATTTTCCTAACCGTGATGGGGACTTTTATAGAAGAGTTTTCGCAAACAAGTCAAACATTTTCATAAGATCGAACTTGTTTAATATTTGTGCAGTGCAAAAACCCTAAAAACCCTTAATTTCTAAGGGGTTTACCTTTGGATAACATGTGCTCAATACGGGCCATGGTGCCTTCGTTACGGATGAGGGCTGAAAACTGCTCTAGCTCTAGCTTGAGTAGGTCTTGCTCACTCACTGGCTTTGTCCAATCGGCATCGGAGCCGCCGGTTAAGACCTTGGCCAGATCGTCGGACACCACCACGTCATAGGGCGTGGCCTTGCCGGATTTACGCAAATCACCCACCGCCATATCCAAGGCCGCCTTGCCGGTTGGTCCAGGCATGCGGATATCTTCAATCGGTTCTGGTGCAGTGTAGTCTTAGGATAGCGCCAAAGCGCGCTGTTGTG
>CAKZMN010000131.1 GCA_937128575.1 uncultured Alphaproteobacteria bacterium
GCTATTTTATTTTTAACCACTTTGACGCGCGTTTCATTACCTACAATTTCATCACCATTTTTAACCGCACCAATTCGCCTAATATCTAAACGAACAGAGGCATAAAACTTCAAAGCATTACCACCTGTTGTTGTTTCAGGACTGCCAAACATTACACCAATTTTCATACGAATTTGGTTAATGAAGATACACAAGGTATTTGAACGCTTGATATTACCGGTAAGTTTACGCAATGCTTGCGACATTAGACGGGCCTGAAGGCCAACATGGTGGTCGCCCATTTCGCCCTCAAGTTCGGCGCGGGGCACAAGAGCCGCCACAGAATCAACAACCAGAACATCAAGAGCGCCAGAGCGCACAAGTGTGTCCGTGATTTCCAAGGCTTGCTCACCAGCGTCGGGCTGTGAAATTAGTAGGTTATCAATGTCCACGCCTAGTTTTTTAGCGTAGCCAGGATCTAGAGCGTGCTCCGCATCAACAATTGCACATGTGCCGCCGGCCTTTTGCGCCTCTGCAATAACATGTAGAGCCAATGTCGTTTTACCGGAGCTTTCCGGGCCGTATATTTCAATGATACGTCCGCGGGGAAGACCGCCAATGCCCAAACCAATATCAAGGCCAAGTGATCCTGTTGATACGGCCTCTACATTTGCATGAAGATTACCATCGCCATTGAGTTTCATCACCGAGCCTTTTCCGAAGGCGCGTTCAATTTGAGCAAGCGCGGCGTCTAATGCTTTTTGCTTGTTTGGATCTTCTGCAGTTTTAGCCATGTCTTTTCCTTTACGAAGTGGGGTAACGCTCATTATCTTGCTCCTTCTTATTCGCATATATAGATACGCGGTGTAAATGATGTCGGGGATGTGTGGAACATCTTATACACACAAATGTACACTATATGTTCCGCCCGTCAACAAAAAAGAACAAAAAAAGAACAGTGCTTGTGAAGAACTATTCGGCCATGACCTCTTTAACCTTCTCAGCCAACTGTTTCAGCGAGAATGGCTTTGGAAGAAACCATGTATTTTCCCCCATATAATCTTTGAGCTTATCCTCGGTGAAGCCGGACATGAAGATGATTTTCAGCTCTGGGCTGTCTTGGCGAATCCGTTGCGCCAGTGTAGGGCCATCCATACCGGGCATCACAACATCGGTTAGCAAAAGGTCGAGGTGAGTGTTGTCTATCGTTTCCATCAGGGATAGGGCGGCCTCACCACTATCGGCGCTGAGAACTTCATAACCTTTATTGGTCAGAGCGCGCTCTCCGAAGGTGCGCACGGCGTCTTCATCTTCAACTAGCAAGATGCGCTCCGTACCCGTTAAATCTTTTGGCGCCTCCTCTTCTTGAAGCTCTTCTTCGGCTTCTTTTGCGGCCTCTTCTTCTTCGATTTCGGTGACGCGCGGTAGGTAGATGGTGAAGGTTGTGCCCTCCCCCTCTACGCTTGTCACGTCGAGGAAACCGTCTGTTTGGCGAATAATTCCATATACTGTTGCGAGGCCTAGCCCCGTGCCCTCGCCCACATCCTTGGTGGTGAAGAAGGGCTCGAAGATACGCACCAAATTATCAGAAGGAATGCCGCAGCCCGTATCGGTAACAGCGATCTTAATCCAGTGCCCAACGGGGAGTTCTTCGGATATTAATTCCTTAGGTTTGCGGTTTGCAAAGTTTTCAGTTGCAACCGTTAGCTCCCCATTGCTGTTCATCGCGTCACGTGCGTTAACCGCGAGGTTGATTAGCACCTGCTCCATCTGACCTTCATCAACCTTAACCAGACCAAGATCTTGTCCATGGACTAAGTCTAGCTCCACGCTGGCGCCGATAAGGCGGCGA
>CAKZMN010000132.1 GCA_937128575.1 uncultured Alphaproteobacteria bacterium
TTCGGCGATGGCTCTTTTTGTTTTAGGGGCGGTATTCAGCGCTGTTTTTATTTTGTTTTCTAAAGATTCTACTTCTTCACCCGTTTCTTTTTCGCCTTCTGGTGCAGGTGGATTACCATCCTCATCACAAATTGGTAATGCTGCAACCTCAGCATCTCCGTCTTCAGATTTAGCTTCATCCGTAGACTCTTCGGCTTTAGCCTCATCTGTTGAATCTTCAGCTTTGGCTTCATCCGTTTCAGCGCCAGCGGCGGCTTCCTTAGCTTCCGCCATAGGAATACATAGAGGTGCTGGCTCTGCTGATTCAGTTTGCTCTGTTGCCGCTTCTTCTTTGACTTCCGATTCGTCCTGACTAGTTGCCCATGCATAAGTAGCCAATACAGTTGCTCATGCTACACGAGACGATAGTTCTAAGTTCTTAATATTCATAATATCCATCCTTGGTTTAGTTTATGAGAAAGCTGGAGCTTGTGTTCCAGCCTTATTTATGACCGATAACTTACGGACAAGTTTGCTTAAATTTACACAAATATTTCTATCAAGATAGATATACTGCTTCTATCTTTTAGTTGTTAATTTAAACACCTTCGCAGGCTGATCGATGGTGGCTATTACAATTCCTTAGGCGAATAAACAGAAGACTTGAATGAGCACTCACATCCCCTATAATCCAGCTGCTTAGAGAAGCGCATTTAATTACGGTTAGTACCCTTTGGAGTCCTTATGAAAAAACTTATCTTCTTTGTCTCCTTAATTGCATTTATTGGTGGTTTGATCTTTGCGCAACAATACTTCAGCAAAAGGGCAGTACCAACAAGTAAACAGATCCCTATTGCTGGAAAACAGTTTGGAGGTGATTTCACGCTACAGCCTGATGGGGGTAAAGCAATTTCTTTGAGCGACTTTAGAGGTAAAGTCGTTGTGATTTATTTTGGTTTTGCATCATGCCCAGATGTTTGTCCAACCTCTTTAGCCATTATCAGCTCAGCAATGAAAAGCCTATCAGATGAAGAAGTTGCGGATGTCCAAGGTTTATTTATCAGCCTAGACACAGAGCGGGACACACCGGAAAAACTCAAAGAATATGCTAGTTATTTCCATGAAAACATTATCGGAGCGACAGGAACTGCAGAGCAAATTCAAAAAATCACAAAACAGTATGGAACCTATTTTACAAAAGTTTCAGGAAGCTCAGAACTGGACTACTTGATTGATCACACATCCGTTACTTTTATTATTGGAAAAGATGTTGGAGCAGGAAAAACGTTTAATTTTGGGTTAAGAATTTTACATTAAACCACTAGAATAGTTACTTTTGTCAAAATTTTTTTAATCATCCAACCATCAATTTATGAAACTATTTTTAGCAACTTTAATTTTACACCATTAGGCTCTGCATCAATTGGTCAAGTACACGCCGCCACATTGCAAAGCGGCGGTTGTAGGGGGGCGTAGACAATATCGTTCACCAGCGCGGTTGTCGGTAGCGCATCAAGATCTATATCCAAATCCAGTTGCCCGCTCATACCCAGCGTGGTTGTGTTGACCAAAAGCGTAGCGCTATGAAGCGCGTCATTTCGAGCGCTCCAATCCATAACCTTCACTTTATCGTTATTCATGCTCGCCAAGTTTTCGGCTTTTTCGCGGGTGCGGTTTAGGACAATAATTTCAGATGCGCCGCGCGCCAATAATCCATAGACGGCGGCGCGCGCCGCGCCCCCTGCCCCCAAGATAATGGCCGGACCACCCGTAAAATCAAAACCCGGTTGGCACTGCGCTATATTTTCGATGAAGCCAAAAACATCGGTGTTGGTGCCGATCATTTTATTGTTCGCAACCGTGATCGTATTCACCGCGCCCACGCCGCGGGCGATATCGTCAATTTCATCACAAATACCCAGCGCCAATTGTTTATGCGGCACGGTCAGATTAAACCCGCTATAACCCTGATCAATCAATTCAGGCAGGGCGCGAGGCAAATCTTTCGGCGGGATATCTAATATTTCGTAGGAGCCCTGCAGCCCATGCTTTTCAATCCAATATTGATGAATAATGGGGGACTTGCTGTGGGATATGGGGTGGCCAATAACGCCTAATTTTTTGAAATCATTCAAGGTTTTATTCCATGTTTTTCAGATAGATAGCCCAATACAGGCAAAAGCGGCATACCCAAAATTGTGAAATAATCACCCTTTATTTCAGAGAACAGCCAACTGCCGATCCCCTCTAGCTCATACGCGCCGACGCAATTGACCAGCGCATCGCCCGCGCGCGCGCAATATGTATCCAGTGCGTCATTGGAAATATCGCGCATTGTTAAATGGGCGCTGTCTGTGTTGCTCCATAAAATTTCACTGCCGCGCGCGATGGTCACGGCAGAGATAAGCGCGTGCGATTTACCGGATAGCTTTTCAAGCTTGGCGCGAGCGGCTTGTGGGCTATCGGCTTTAGAAATAAGTGCACCTTCAAATTCTAAAATTTGATCAGAGCCAATCACCAGCGCCTCTGGATTGCTTTTTGAAATATGCAGCGCCTTTTGCTGCGCCAGTTCGAGCGCGATGTTTTTAATATCGCTGCCCGCATCCTGCATCGTTTTTGTGATGGCGCCCTCGTCTATATTTGCAGGCATGGCATCAAAGCTCAGCCCAGCGTTTTTTAACATCGCTCGGCGCGCCGCACTTTTGGAGGCCAATATGATTGTCGCGTCAAAGCTCATTTTTCTTTTCCAGATAGCTTTGGTGAAGCGCCAAAATTTCGGCGGCGGTTTCTTCAATGGATCGTTTGGTCACATCAATAACTGGCCAGCCATGCTTGGAGAATAGGCGGCGGGCATTGCGCACCTCTTCCTCGATTTTATCAAAATCAAGGTAGGCGTTTTCTTGAAACTTGGCCTTTTCATTTGGATGATCGGCCTTTAAACGAGAGCGTCGAATTTGCATTAGGCGATCCGGCGACGCGGTTAATCCCACATAAAATGGATTATTCAGCTCAAACTTTTCCGGTGGCACATCCACGCCGGGCACCAGCGGAATATTCGCCGCCTTAATACCGCGGCGCGCCAAGAAAACACTGGTCGGGGTTTTAGATGTTCTGGATACGCCAACCAAGATCACATCGGCCTCGTTTAAATCACTCAGCTTTTTACCGTCATCATGGCGCATGGCGAAATCAATGGCGGAAACGCGCTTGAAATATGCATCATCCATTGTGTGTTGCAGACCCGGAACGCCCATGGCGTGCTGCCCTAGATAGGAAGACAGGCTGCGCATAATGGGGTCGAGCACGGGCACGCAGGGCACATGAAGCTCTTCGCAGCGCTCCTGAAGGCGCTTACGCATCTTTTTATCAACGAAGGTGAAGATAACCGGGCCTGGGTTGGCCTCGATTTTGGCGATAACGCGCTCTAGCTGGCGCTGGGTTCTGACGAGGGGCCAGAACTTTTGCACGGGCTCAATGCCCTCAAACTGTGCCAAACAGGCGCGCGCAAGACCAAGCAGCGTTGTGCCGGTCGCATCAGATACCAGATGAAGGTGGAACTTATGTGCGTTTTTCTTTTTTCGCCGTACAACCATGATATATCCGCATTTTTATAATTAATGCGCTTATCCTAACAATTTCGCCAGTTAGGGGAAGTGTTTTATCATATTTGGATGTGTTTAGGCTTCGGCGTTTTCTTCGCGGGTGAATTCACCATTTGGGAAAATCTTTGATGCCAGACCGGCGTCGCGGAATGGTACGCTTTGCACGCGCACAACTTTGATGTCGTACAAAATTTGCGTGAGGTGCGTTTGGTTGATGTGCTCGTCCAGACCGGCATAGAACGGATCGCTCATGATTTCCTTGCCGCGCCCCTGTAGATAGGCGGTTTTATCAGGCATACAGGACAGAACTTCTACGCCTACGGGCGTTAGTTTTTTATCGCCGAATGGATTTGTGTTTGTGCATTCGCGCACCAGCGAATCCATATATTCAAGTGTTTCATGATCGCAGCGATTAACGCGCTCTTTGCTTTGGTACCATTGATTAAATGATGTACGCAAAGCGCCGCCAGAGAAGTTACTGGCTGGGTTGCGTTCCAAATGTCCAGAAAAGGCCATCGCCAAGTCGCCATCTTCGGAGCCAATCATGTGGCGCCATAGATCGCCCTGAGCTTCGCCGCGCAATTCCCATGCAACTAGGATGCTCATCACGTCACAATCTGCGGCGCGCACGCGCTCTAGCATTAGGATTTCTTGCGGGCCGTATGTTTCGTCAAAGCCGCCATGGCGCTTTTCTTGCCATACATCACGCAGGGCGCGCACCAGCGACACCATCAAAACATTGCGGAAATAATCGCTGCGGCCCAGCGCGGTTGCGGACAGGCCGTTATCATCGAGAATGATTTGGCGCTCTGCCACATCAAGGTGGAAATCATAGCCCTCGCGATCAGAAATACTGATCATCCAGCCTTCTGCGGCGGCTTCTTTAACTAAAAGACGCGCGGTTGGGCTGCTGAGGAGGGTTGATAGGCACCAGTTTAGAATATCTTTGTAATTGGTCATTTCAGAATGATCTGAAAAATCAGAGCACAGAAGCTCTAGTGACCAGAAATCGTGATTGCCACAAGGATCGGTTAGATCAAAGGTCTTGTTCTCATCTGCGCCAAAATGCGAGATGGTTTTGATACCTTTAATGCGATCTTTGATCTGGCGCTGGATTTGACTAGGTTTCATGGCATCTAACTCAGTAACTTGAGCATTACTCCCCTGACCAGCGTCGAAGATATATGATTTCAGCGCTGCTCTCGGCGTTCCCATCTTTGGCTGATAGGCGCTTTTTACCAATGGACTTTGCTTTCTTGTCATTCTCGCCGGCGCGGGCGCTTGCGTTAAGTTGAATGATCTCACCTGTCTGTTTGGCTGCGCCATGATCTGGTTCCTGATTCTGTGTTAGATGAGCAGTTTGACGGATGTCTTCTGCGGCATGTTCAGAATCAATTTGCAACTCTTGTTCCGTTTCGCGGAATGAGCGCTCAAATTTGATAAACCATAGGAAATTGGCGTTAGAGCGGTCACGTACATCAGTGAATATTGGATCATTCATCAATGTTTGAACGTGCCCAGAAAGGTAATTTTTGCCGAATGGCATCTCGCCCAAGGCGGCAATCAGTGCCGGGGTGATTGATTTCTCTGATTCTTCCAAATCAAAGACATAACCCTGATGATCGGCTAGCATTTGATGGATCAATTTCTTGTCTTCCTCGCGGCAACGCTCGGACAGAAACCAGCTCTCGATAACGGCAGCTGCGGCCTGTCCATTATTGATTGTACGGAAATCCATGAAGGCTTCTCTGGCGAATGCACGCCCAAGATCGGCCATTGGTGAATTTTCGATGCGCTCCCACGCTTCTTTATGGCTAGAAAGTTGTAATTCCCAAGCCACGCGAATGATGGATGTCATAAGGTCGGCGACCTGCATTCTGTTAATCAGAACCGCATTATCCGGGTGGAACATTAGAGGGTGGATCAACGCGCCCTGGCGATGTTGCCAATGACGACGCAATTCACGCGCACATAATAGTACCTTATCAATTTGGTCTAAATTTTCATTGATCAGAATTTCACCGGATTTGCGGTCATAAAACGCGTCATCAACCTGATTGGTGAATTTAATCTCTATGTTATGCGCCGCGGCGCATTCAAGATAGCTAGCGGCCAAACGGCTTTGTAGAAGCACATTCTTAATGTCATCTATATTTGATGCATCTTTAGAAGGCGCTGCCATGAAGCTGTCTTTGCCTTCAAGAAAACGATCAAAGCGCTCTTCTGGTGAATGTGTGAAATCTTCGGAGAATTTGTCTAGAGATTTAATCTCGCCCTGCAAATTCATCAATTCCTGTTCAAGGATTTTTGCATCTGCGGCATCGAAGATATCTTCATCTTCAAAATCCACATCGTAATCCATGTAAAATAAAGGCTGTTCGCCAATGATTGTACTCGTTACAGGCTGTTCATTATTCAGCGTGTAAGATACTCGGCAAATTCTGTTTGCCGCTGCGCTTGCGCCTGTTTCAATTCCAAATATATCCGTCATAACCCCAAACCACTTTTTTCTGTTTATGTGCCCCAATTAGAATGTGTCCGCATAAAACCCCTTGCTGACCTTTCTATTATGGCGCGGAAAGTCTTAACGAAACCTTGCCAAAAAGCAGAAAAACGGGGCGTTATAGAAAAGAAAAGCTCTTTTTTTTCAAGTTTTTAACAGAAGATTAAGTTCAATTTACCATAACATATGGTTTGATTCAGAATGCGTTAATATTTGGCATTGGAAGCATGCCGAAGTATGTAAATCGATTCTGTGAGTTGGGATTTATAGTGGTTTGTTTAGGAAAATTTACCTAAAAATAGCCTTATTGACCGAATGTATCGTCCAAGACGGGCATGTCTTCGATTAATAGCTCTTCATCAACCAAGCTAACCGCGCCATCGGCGGAGACATTTACATCGCTTTTAAATAGCGAGTCTTTAAACATCATGGTGGCGGTCATTATATAATTGCCGGTCTTGTCTTTTTCTTTGATCTCTAAAACCTTCAGCATTTTACCAATAGCTTTGCGCGCGGCGGGCGGCGGCTCTTCCTTCCAATTGACGTCATCGACGCCCTCGGAAATAAGGAACCGGCCATGGCGACCGCGAACGTAAGTGAAGAAAAAGCGCACGTAATCTGACACGTTTTCTTCGGTTAAGCTGATCGGCAATTCTTTATTAAGCGCGTAGATAGGCTCATTTGTGAAATCTAGGATCGTGAATTTCTCTTCACTATATAAGGCAAAGCGCTTCATCGGCGGCGATACGGTGTGATTCGTAATCTCTAAAAATCGATAACCCGGATAAAACGGAGCATCGACCGCCATAATGGTTGTTTCTACCGGATCAAAGTCTGCGCCATCGAAGGATGGGTTAAGCTTATCCAGTATTGTAGCCATTTCGGCGAGTTCTAATTTTTCATGTGCGTCTTGAAACATTGATATGGTGCGAATCTGTTATATATAAGAAATGAAAATTAACACAGAATACATAATGAGCATAGAGGGCCGTTATAAATCTGTGCGGGAATCATGAACATCTCTGGGTATAAATCTGGGATTAAGTTATCCCGAAATGGTTAGAATTTTTGAGGGGCGGTTATGCACTTGTGAAGAATTGCAAAACACGGGTTTTGTATAGAATGAGCGAATCATAGCGAATCGACAGGAACTATAGAGAGATAGAATGGAGCAAACTGTGTGTAAAAATTGGGATAGAATCTATACCCGTTAATCACAGGCCCTACTATCTATTAAAACCTATTCTATTAAAAAGAAATATATTTAGTATTTAAGCATGGTGGGGTAAAAACCTTGCAAGTGAAATCAGGCAGGGAAACTGCAAGAGGAAAAATTATGGAAGCGAATTTACAATCTGATCAGAGATCAAACCGCAAAGCGTTGTTGGATGTTTTGAAGGGTGAGAAGGCAGATCGGTTGCCGCTATGGTTTATGCGCCAAGCGGGTAGGTATTTGCCGGAGTACCGAGAGCTGCGGGCGCAAAAGGGCGGGTTCATGGACATGGCGATCGATCCGAAAGCGGCGTGCGAGGTAAC
>CAKZMN010000133.1 GCA_937128575.1 uncultured Alphaproteobacteria bacterium
CAGGAGCTAACGGGTGAGGATGAACTGGCGTTTTTCGACGCCATCGCCCCCATCATTCACACCGACACCATCGACATGGATATCGCATGGCACCAATCGCGCTACGACAAAATCGGGCCAAAGGGTGACGGCAAGGATTACATCAATTGCCCCATGTCCAAGGATCAATATTACACCTTCATTGAGGAGCTAAAAAGCGCCGAATACGGCCTGTTCAAGGAATGGGAACTCCCCTCCGGCTCCAAAACCTTAGCGGAGCAAGAAGAAGACACGCCCTATTTTGAGGGCTGCATGCCTATCGAGATTATGGCTGCCAGAGGCCCCCAAACCCTCAGCTTCGGCCCCATGAAGCCCGTCGGCCTAACCAACCCGCACAAACCAGACACCGATCAACCCTATGCTATTGTGCAGCTACGTCAGGACAATGCGCTGGGCACGCTCTATAATATGGTGGGCTTTCAAACCAAGATGAAATGGGGCGAACAAACCCGCGTCTTCCGCACTATTCCCGGCCTTGAAAAGGCTGAATTTGCGCGCCTCGGCGGCCTGCACCGTAACACCTTCATTAACTCGCCCAAGCTTTTAAATGAAACGCTACAGCTCAACGCCATGCCGCGCCTGCGCTTCGCGGGTCAAATCACAGGCTGCGAGGGCTACGTAGAGAGCGCCTCCATCGGCCTTATGACCGGACGCTTCGCCGCGAGCGAGCGTTTGGGGCTAGAGCTTCCCATGCCACCCGCCACAACCGCGCTCGGCGCCCTGCTCAGCCACATTACCGGCGGCGCAGATGCAGAAACCTTCCAACCCATGAACGTCAATTTCGGCCTGTTCCCGCCGCTGCCGCAAGAGGAACGCACATTCGAATATGTGAACAAAAGCGGCAAAAAGCGCCGCCGCAAGGTCAAAGGCAAGGACAAGAAAAAGCTTGTCACCACGCGCGCCCTGCGCGATCTTGATGATTGGATCGGAAACTTCAAACAAGCGGCTTAAATCATGTCCCAAGACATCGTCGTCCTTCTTCACGGTATACTCAGGAGCAAAACCGACATGCTGCCCCTTGCGCGTTTTTTGCGTAAAAATGGCTATGACACCATCAACATCCTCTACCCCTCCCGCAAAAAATCCCTCGAAGACCTGGCAGATTTTGTACATGACAAAATTCAAAAACACCTAAACAGTCAAAGTCATTCACCATCTGAGCAGGCGCTAGGAACGCCCTCAGAGGGTGAAGGGCGAAGACTGCACTTCGTAAATCACTCTATGGGCGGCCTAATCACGCGGTACTACATCCAAAAATACAAACCCAAGAACTTAGGCAAGGTCATAATGCTCAGCCCGCCAAACACCGGCAGCGAATTCGCAGATGCTCTAATGAACAACAAAGCCCTATCCGCCCCCTATAAATTCTTCTTCGGCCCCGCGGGTGCACAGCTCAGCACGAGCTACAAACACACCGATAAAATCACCTATCCCTTGGGCGTGATTGCAGGCAACAAATCCATAAACCCCCTCGCCCTTTGGGCGCTACCGCGTAAAAAGGTCGGGCCCCATGACGGCATCGTCCCCGTCGCCCGCACAAAGATAGATGGCATGACCGACCACATAACCATGCCCGTCAACCACACCTTCATGATGTTCAAACGCCCCGTCATGCAACAAGTTCTCCACTTCTTAAAAACTGAAAAATTCAAACATAAATTGACATAAGCGCTCCCCTTTTTCTAATATACAAACCACGGCGCTTTTAAGGGCCGTTTTTTTTAATTTTGAGTAATCCTGAGTAGGTAAAATAATGAAAATCACAGGCGCCTTTAACAACGCACAAACCCAGCCCGAAACCGTTATGATCATGGGCAGCAGCGGCAAAATCGGCCTCGCCGCCGTGCAAATGGTGCTCGATCGCGGCTACAAAGTCATCGCTCTGGATTACAATGACAGCATCAATAAAGGTAAATTGATCGATGCAGGCTTTGAAGATGCTATGCAATCTGGGCATCTAACCAGAGCGCAGGCCGATGCCTATAATGTTGAAGATCTGCGCATTAAAATCAGAATGTCTAATCCCGATTTATGCATATCCACGCTGGAAAAGGGACAAATGTCCTATAACGCGTCATTCGCCGCTGCCATCAATGGAAAAAACTATGTCAGTTCCAACTTTCTAACCGAAGATGCGCGCGAAGGGTTAGATAAACTAACCAAACAAAGCGCCCACACCGACCACAATTCATTCGAAGCCTTACTCGCAGAAAACGATGCCTCCTCCGCATGGGGCCGCGGCCTCGATCCCGGCCTTGATTCATGGGTCTATCTACAAGCCTTAGAACATTTTAAAGGCGGCGAAGTGAATGACATCATATCCGTCGGCGCAGGTATCTCAGAAAAGCCAGAGGACATCTATTTCAAAACATGGGAGGGCATAACCTCCGGCATGGGTCATCGCCCCGCCACCTTCATTAGAAACAATGAAAAAATCGACGTCAGCGCCACCACAAAATTTGCGCCGTTTAATCGTTTAGGATTTGAAAACATACAACTCAAAAACGGCATGTTGGTTGAAACATATATGAACGACGATGGATGCTTAGACTTGGTTGAGCAAGCCAAAGAAATGGGCATCGATACAAGCAACATTAAATTTGCCGCCACTCTCACCGGTCGCCACGTTGGACATTCCAAATTCTGGAACCCATTGGTAAAAGACTTAAATATCTTGGATAACACTCGTGTTTACGAAGAAGAGATGAGCATGAAAACCCTCATCCAAGACTTGCTACATAAAAAATATGAAACCGCACCCAACAACTTGCTTTTCAAAAGCCTAGCTAGTTTTGAAAAAGACTTAATGAAACAAGATTTCTTGTCTAAAGCGCCCCTAGGCACAGGCACGGCCAAAGATTTAACCGAGCGCCATTTATCAAACATCTACCCCTGCGTTGAGGGCAAGAGCGACCTCAGCATCATATTCGTACGCATCGAAGGCAAAGACGCTGAAGGCACAAACATCACAAAAACGTTAGAGCTAAAGTCACTCGGCGACCCAACATTATCTGGTCATACATCCATGCAAAAAACCGTCGCCGGAACATTGGTGCGCACTGGTGTGCAAACGCTAGAGGGCAAAACACCGCGCGGCCTAACCCGCCCTCGCCACGACACACAAAACGGCAAAGATACTTTAGAAGACATGATTAAAAGCAAGCTCATCACGCTAGAAGATCATAATCCTGAGATTAAAATCAAACACGAGCCACAGGCGCACAAAGACGAAGGCGAAAACTTCAACTTCACTTCCGCTCAAGGCATGTAATAAAATTTAAGAGATAGTGTTTTAAACCGCGCTATCGAAACCCGGATCTAAACCCAAAGATTGCCCCGGATCACCAGCCAGCTGCTCACGCGCGGCTGATGCCGTCTGCTCCGCCGCCGCTTCTTCCGCCGCCGCAATATTCAAGGCTTCTTGAGAAATCTCAACTTCATCGACGGGGTTTGCCCGCGCCGTATCTTCGGTGCGCCTGTCATCACGCGTATTTTGCGCGCGGTTATTACCGGACGCCACATTTTGACCGGGGCCAATGCCACCAACTGAATCAACCATAAAACTCACCCTATTTTGATATGACCAATCGCCCTACGACTGGTCGAACCCACTGAAAAA
>CAKZMN010000134.1 GCA_937128575.1 uncultured Alphaproteobacteria bacterium
ATCAAAAACCTGCACCCCCGAAAGCGTAGAGGTGCTGGAACTATGCACACTTGAAAGCTTCGCCCGCGTCCATCATTTAGTCTCTACTGTGCAGGCGCGCCTGCGTAAAGATGCAAGCCCCATCGACCTATTGCGCGCCTGTTTCCCCGGCGGCTCAATCACCGGCGCGCCTAAAATTCGCGCCATGGAAATCATCGAAGAATTGGAACCTGCGCGCCGCGGCCCCTATTGCGGCTCCATGGGCTATATCGGTTTTAACGGCGCAATGGACACAAACATCCTGATCCGCACATTGGTATATCAAGGCAACGCTATAAGCTTCCAAGTCGGCGGCGGCATCGTCGCAGATTCAGACCCCGCCAGCGAATATCAAGAAACATTAGACAAAGCCGAGGCCATATTCGATAGCTTCGACAGCGCAGCAAAAACAAGGGCGAAAGCATCATGATTCTAATCATCGATAATTACGACAGTTTCGTTCATAACCTCGCGCGCTATGTTGCGCTAACGGGCGCGGATTATAAAATAATGCGCAATGATGAAATCACGCTAAAGGAAATTGCTGCGCTCAACCCCGATGCCATCATTCTATCCCCCGGCCCCCGCACCCCGCGCGAGGCAGGAATATGCGTGTCCGCGGTAAAGAAATTTGGTAAAAAAACGCCCATCCTCGGCGTGTGTTTGGGGCACCAATGCATCGGGGAGGCCTATGGCGCGCAAACCATTCGCGGCAAAGCGCCCATGCACGGCAAGCCCGCAATCATCAGCCACAATGGCGCCGGCTTATTTAAAGACCTACCCACACCAATGACCGTCGGGCGCTATCACTCCCTCATCACCTTCAAGGGATCGCAGAGCGATTTAATAACCACCGCCGAAAGCGATGACGGCACCATCATGGCCATGGAACATAAACGCAGCCCCGTCTATGGCGTACAGTTCCACCCCGAGTCAATTTTAACCGAGCACGGGCACGCCATCATCCAAAACTTCATGGACATCACACATAATTGGAACCAGAAAAAGAGCGCAGCATAATATGAACAGCATATGGCACAATAACGCCCTAAAAGATAAAAACACCCCCATCATAACCGTCAGTGGCAGGGCCCTGCGCGGTGATGGTGTGTTTGATACGGCGCTGGCCATTAATGGTAAAATCTGCAACGCGCATGCACACTTCACGCGCCTAATCGATAGCGCAGCAATTTTAGAAATAAAAATCACATACTCAGCACATGATTTAATCGAAGCCGCGCAAGATTTACTGCAGGAAAATGATTTAGATAACGCGCGCTGCGCCATCAACACCACTATCACACGCGGCAATGGCGCGCGGGGCTTAAGCATCGCTAAGGACTTTCAACCTCACGTCATTATCCGCACCGCCGCCCTGCCTGATGAGTTTTCGCCCATTAACGCGATCATTTCAAAAACCGTGCGCCGCAATGAAGGCTCTCCCCTCAGCCAGATAAAATCGATAAATTACGGCGATAATATTATGGCGATGATTGAGGCCGAAAAGGCGGGCGCGAACGAGGCCATCATGCTGAATAACGCCGGAAACGTCGCCTGCGCAACCATTGGAAATATATTCATCATGCGCGGCGGTCATCTATACACTCCGCCTCTATCGGACGGCGCAATGGCCGGCACCGTGCGCGATTTATTGATCCAGCGCCACGGCGCACAAGAACAATCACTGCGCAGCGAAGATTTAACCGCGGCAGACGGCATCTACATTACCAATAGTATTCGCGGCATTGCTGCGATAACATCTTTAAATGACGCGGAGACCTCCGCAGCAAATCTAGACATTCCAAAGGACGTCCATGAATAACATTAATATGCTGACCGTTTATTTAGGCTCCTCTGGTCATGCACGCCCCGTATTTAAAGACGCCGCAAAAAAGCTGGGCGCTATTATCGGCAACAGCGGCATGGACTTGGTCTATGGCGGTATGGATGCAGGACTAATGGGCATTTTAGCAGCCTCCGCACTGAAAAGCGGCGGCCTAGTCACCGGCATCATCCCGCAAAAAATAAAAGACAGCGAGCGCGTGCTGCAGGGCCTTAGCGAAACCATAATGGTGGAAGATCTGTGTGACCGCAAAAAGCAAATGTTCCTGATGGCTGATGCCATCATATCCCTGCCTGGTGGCTTTGGCACATTGGATGAGAGCCTAGAAGTTTTATACTGGGGCAGCCTAAAACTACACAGCAAGCCATTGGTGCTCATCAATATCGAAGGCTATTGGGACACCTTAATTGAATATATTCGCGCCCTACCTGATTTTGACGAGCGCTATTTAATCGTCGTAGAAAACGTAGAGGACGTCATCCCCGCCCTCGAAAATGCTGCGCCAATGCCCCCCGTCAAAACGCCGCCGCACCTACCACATTTCGAAGATGAAATCACCCGCGACACCGACATCCCCATCGTGGTCGACAAGGCCAATATCGAAAACACATATTTCGTGACATGCGCCCTCGGCCTTAAACAATTGGGTAAGCATAACCGCGCCATCGGGTTTTTAAATGCAAATGGTCATTTTGATGATTTACTGAAATGGTTCAAAATTGCACAGCAAGAAACATTCATCACGTCAAAATGCTTAAAGCTATATGGCGCGCATGAAAATGAAAAAATGCTTTGGGCTATCCTTAAAAATCAGGATAGCGTGCATATTGATCTACATGGTGAAAAATGGGGGGAAAGCGAGGTTTAAGGGCCAGGGATCTCGCTGGCTGCCGCCGCCACTTCACTTGCAACGGCATCTATAACATCAGTAAATTTGTCAGAATTGGCGACTAGCAAAGCAAAACCACCCGCGGCGGCAAGTCCAATCACAGCATTTTGAAAGCTTTTATTTATTTTAACAGCCATAATTCATCTCTTATCTAAATTAAATTGAACAAAAAAACTTATCCCTAAAGATCGTTTTTCGGCAACAAAGTTAAATCCTGATTGTTCAAAATTTCTTTAACGCGCGTACGATGCGTGTGTCCCCAAAGCTCAAAATTAAAATGCGACTTAAGAGATTTATCCGGCTCCACAGACGCCTCTGAATTCGAAGCTGTATATGGCTCACCCGGATTAAGCGCTATAACTTTTGCTTTATGCTCTTGAATTACATTGGGGCAACTCGCCCCCTCATTCACCACAATAACGGCGCTATGGCGTATGTCATTTAGAATATTATCTGTTTCACTATAGGAACGCTGGAGCATCGAAGGCTCGTTTTCATCACGCTCTTTAATAATGTAGCCCGCACTTTCGACAGCTTTTTTTAAAGCATTAATCTCTTGCGGGGAATCTCCGCCAAAATATACTTTTGCTATGCCTGAAAGGGAATTATTCATAAACACCTTTAATTTTCCAATTAAAAAATATTTATATCACAAATCTACTTGAAATTGAAAGAATATTACAAAAAATACAAAGTTTTCCCAATTTTACTTACTGGGAAGACACTGAGCCGTCACGTCCCACAGCTTATTTACCGTTTCTGTGATCTCTTCACGATTATGAACGGCCAAAACAATCGCCCCCACCGCTAAAGCGCCAATCGCAGCGATTTTATAATGTTTTTTGATGTCAGGTAAATTCATAGCGCATTCCTATCGGTTGGGAACAAGTTCAAGCTTTTGCTCATCTGCTATAGCCTCAAGAGAGCTAACCCATTTAGGATTGTAATCCAATCCGGATTCCAGAGATATTTTCTCCGCAACCCGCGTGAAGTCCCAAGAAATAAGATTTCCAGCATTCCTGTTCTTGCTATAGCGATCATCAGTATTCTCATATTTATGCAGGAAAAATCCAGCGCGTTTAATAGCATCTCTCATTAAAAGGTTTTTTAAAGAAACATCTTCAAGACCATACTTAACCTCTTCGCGTGTTTGAAGATCGGGTGCAGTATCGGTTTTTTGGTGAGGATTTTCTTGATTAAAATATTCTTGAAAATCTTTGTTATTGGCTTCAAAAAAAGCCCCAGACAAACCAAATAGCTCAAAGCCATACGACTTTGTATCAATAACAACGCCATGCGTTACAGTTTTTGGATTCACAAATTTACTCATAGCTACTCAGTCCTATCATTTATTTTTGATAGAACGTTCTAGCACGCAACGATATGGAAATCAAATATTTATGGAATTAGATAACAACCGAGCCTGTAACCGCGCTCAGGCGGGCTTTTGCTAGGGTTATTTTTTTGGAAATGCGAGCTTCTTCTTGCTTGTCTGCCGCGCGCCCCAAATCTTCATTTAAGTTGGTCAGCTCTTGCTCAATCGCGGCCTGATCAAGATCAGAAACATTCACCGCCTGCTCCGCCAAAACAGTGCAGTTATCGCCCGTCACATCGGCAAAACCGCCAGCGATAAATATCTTACGCACCTCAGCGCCATCTTGATGAAGCTGCACTACGCCGGCCTTAAGCGCCACAACGAAAGAGGCATGGTCTTTACCCACACCCATTTCACCCTCAGCGCCAGGAATAACCGCCATTTTCACGGGTTCTGAAACCAGCTTTTCTTCAGGTGATACAAGTTCAAAATGAATGCTCATCTTTATCTCTCATTCCTTGGTGTATTACGCGCCATAAAACTCAAATGCGACGCTTTTGTCTTTTTATTACTAGAGCCAAAGCCCTCAACGCCGTCTTTTGTAACGCGGACAAAATCTGCCGTAGCACCGCCTTTTTTCTTATAAAGACCGCCACTACCCTGAACACGTTCATAATTGGGATTATTGGCCAATATATCAGAACTCAGTGATCGTGAAGGTCTTTTATTAGAAGAACTACGTCTTTTCATTATGCTGCTTCTGCCGCCATTTTCTTGGCTTTTTCAACAGCCTGCTCAATTGTACCAATCATGTAGAAGGCATTTTCTGGCAAGTGATCGTAATCGCCTTCAACGATACCTTTAAAGCCTTTGATTGTGTCTTCAAGAGAAACAAACACACCCGGGCTGCCTGTAAATACTTCAGCAACATGGAAAGGCTGTGACAAGAAGCGCTGAATCTTACGCGCGCGCGCAACAACCAATTTGTCGTCTTCAGACAATTCATCCATACCCAAAATCGCGATGATGTCTTGCAGAGATTTATATTGCTGCAACGTCTGCTGAACTTCTGTCGCTACTTTATAATGCTCATCACCAATAACGCGTGGGTCAAGAATACGTGATGTTGAATCCAGTGGATCCACCGCCGGGTAAATACCTTGTTCTGCAATTGAGCGAGACAAAACAGTTGTCGCATCCAAGTGAGAGAACGTCGTTGCCGGCGCAGGGTCAGTCAAGTCATCGGCAGGAACATAAACGGCCTGAACGGATGTAATTGAACCCTTGTTTGTTGATGT
>CAKZMN010000135.1 GCA_937128575.1 uncultured Alphaproteobacteria bacterium
AATAACATAGCACCAACATTAACCGCTAACTTTAAGCCAGATGCAGCACCTGTCGCAGCGGCATCAATAATATTGACAGGTTTTGATCCTAAATCATCTAGCAGCATGTCATCTTGTACAATTTTATCTGGCTCTGTTTCATGCGCTTCAAGAAATATGCCCATATGATCTTGCCAATTACGATACTGATCAAATCCTTCTAGGTTTGAGGTGGCTCGTATAAAGTCATCAATAAAGTTTTCTGTGCTCATTTTGTTATCCTCGTGAATATTAGGTTTAATAAATGTAATTCAATTCATATACAAATAACCAACACATATCTAAGACTCTAGGATGTAGACACTATACATCTTTCATATGGAATGTACAACAGAGCGATTCTTACGTTAAAAATGAATAACCTTACCATAGGCGTCTAACACACTTTCATGCATCATTTCGCTTAAAGTTGGATGTGGGAAGATGGTATGCATATAATCTGATTCAACTAATTCTGCTGTTTTACCAACAACATAGCCTTGAATCATCTCGGTCACTTCAGCGCCGACCATATGCGCACCGAGCAATTCACCGGTTTTTTCATCCCAAATGGTTTTCACCATGCCTTCAGGTTCGCCAAGCGCAATTGCCTTACCATTCCCCATGAACGGAAAACGGCCAACTTTTAATTTATGCCCTGCTTCTTTGGCGGCAGCCTCGGTTAAGCCCACGCTCGCGACCTGCGGCATACAATAGGTGCAGCCCGGGATGTTTGATTTGTTCATCGGGTGTACGTCTTTTTGCTTGGCAATTTTCTCAACGCAAATCACGCCCTCATGCGAGGCCTTATGCGCCAGCCATGGCGCGCCGGTAACATCACCAATCGCATAGACATTCGGTTCCGCCGTTGCTAACCACTGATCCGTCACAATATGACCGCGATCGGTTTTAATTTTAGTTTTTTCAAGACCAATATTTTCAACATTACCAACAATACCAACCGCCATAATCACGCGATCAACGGTGACTTGAGAATCCTTGCCCTTGGCATCTTTAATGGTCACTTTGACGTTATTTTTGCCCTTATCAAGCTTGGTCACCTGCGCACCGGTCACGATGTTCATGCCCTGTTTTACAAAGGATTTATGCGCCAGAGCTGAAATTTCTTCATCTTCGACCGGAAGCACACGATCCGCGATCTCAACCACGGTAACTTCCGCGCCCATATTGCGATAAAAACTAGCAAACTCAATACCAATCGCGCCAGATCCCACAACCAACAACGATTTAGGCATCTCTGTTGGCACCATGGCCTCGCGGTACGTCCAAACCAATTTTCCATCAGGCTCCAAACCCGGCAAAACACGCGCCCGCGCGCCGGTGGCAATAATAATATTCTTCGCCGTCAGCTCATCAATAACTTTACCGTCTTTTTCAACGCTAACTTTGCCCTTACCGGCCAGCTTGCCCCAACCATCAATAACGGTGACTTTGTTCTTCTTCAAAAGATGACCAATACCACCAGAAAGCTGACTCGCAACGCCTCTGGATCGCTCAACCACCTTCTTAAGATCAAACGATACGTCTTTGACTTGTATGCCAAATTGATCCGCATGCTTAATCAGGTGATGAACCTCGCTGGATCGCAAAAGCGCCTTTGTTGGGATGCATCCCCAGTTCAAACAAATTCCGCCCAAATGATTAGCCTCAACCACGGCCGCCTTCATACCAAGCTGCGCTGCGCGAATTGCCGCAACATAACCGCCCGGCCCGCCGCCAATTACTACAATATCAAAAGACTTGCTCATTACTCTTGCTCTCCAAAAACATCATCTAGGAATTGTGATATGTGTGAAATATCACTGGCGCGCAACGGCTCCTCTGGGAATTTATCAAATGCATTATCCGGCCCGAACAAGATCATCGGCTTTTCGTAGTGAATGCCAAGGGACACCTCGTTCTGCGTACCGTGAGAGCCCGGAAGAATGATCAAGGCCTTGCTGGTCATCACATTCACCAAATTACGGCTAAAGGGCATCGCATCGCTCTGCGCCTTTGAACTTAGCGGGGTAATAATGGGAATATCGATATATTCGTTCGGGAACATCTCTTTGGATAATTGCTCCCCCTTATAATCAACGGCGGGGCGAATACCAATCACAACACCTTCGCGGTCCGGATACTCATAAAACGCCTTGGACACGGAAGTCATGACCCCCTCGCCGCAACCGGTCAGCATGTTAAAGCCGCGCTCCGCCAGCAATTCACCAACAGGGTTTGCGTATTCTTCCCATGAATTTTCATGGGAGCCCATAACGCCAATAATTGGTCTACGATTAATCATCTTTCAATTCCTCAAGCGGGGTTAAGATTAAACCAGCATGCTCACTGGGTTTTCGATATATTGCTTCAGCACCTGCATGAACTCCGCACCAACCGCGCCATCAACAGTGCGGTGATCGGTGGAAAGCGTACAGGTCATGAATGTACCAATCTTCACTTCGCCATTATCAACATATGGCTTCTGCTTACCCGCACCCACAGCCAAAATACAGCTCTGCGGCGGATTTAGAATGGCTGTGAATTCATCAATGCCATACATCCCAAGATTGGAGATCGAAAATGTCCCGCCCTGGAATTCCTCAGGCTTAAGCTTACCCTCACGGGCGCGCCCTGCCAGATCCTTTACCTCGGCGGAAATCTCTTTCATGCCTTTGGTCTCTGCCTTTTTAACAATCGGCGTAATAAGGCCGTTCGGCGTGGCAACTGCCACAGAAATATCGGAATGCTTGAACTGCAAAGTGGCCTCATCCGACCATTGCACATTCGCCGCCGGATAAGCCTTCAACGCATTAGCACAGGCCTTCACAACAAAGTCATTCACCGACAACTTATATTCACCGTTCGCTTGCTCGTTTATCTGCTTGCGCGCGGCCAGCAAATTATCAATTTTGAATTCCACAGTAAGATAGAAATGCGGCACCGTCGTTTTGGATTCCAGCAAACGCTTGGCTGTAATCTTCTTGATATTGTTGTTCGGCGTTTGCGTGTAGATCATGCCATATTCATTAATCTGCTCATCGCCCTGCGGCGCATCAACGCTCGCGGAAGAAGCCGCGGGAGCTGCGCCAGCTTTAGCGCCCTCAACATCAGCCTTCACAATACGGCCGCGCGGGCCAGACCCCTGAAGCTGGCCAAGATCAACACCCTTATCCGCCGCAATGCGCTTCGCAAGGGGGGATGCAAAAATACGATCACCCGATGATTTTTGCGCAGGCGCAGCTGATGCCGCAGGGGCCGAAGCAGATGTCGCAGCCGGCTTAGCCTCAGGCGCTGGAGCTGGAGATGGAGCAGCAGAACTATCGCTGGACAAAAACCCGTCAATCGCGCTGGCATCTTCACCATCTTCAAGCAAAACCGCAATCACATCATTCACAGGTACATTTTCTGTACCCGCCGCAATTACAATCTTGCCAAGAACGCCCTCATCAACGGCCTCCACTTCCATGGTCGCCTTATCGGTTTCAATCTCGGCAATAACGTCGCCAGCTTCAACCGTGTCGCCCTCGGCCTTAAGCCAATTGGCAAGCGTACCATCAGTCATAGTCGGCGATAGCGCCGGCATAGTTACTTTAATCGGCATAGCACACCTTCTTTGCAGCATTAACAATATGCTCTGTCTGTGGCAGAGCGAGAGCTTCTAGGTTCGCCGCATAGGGCAGCGGGACATCCTTGGCACATACGCGCGCCAAGGGGGCATCCAGATAATCAAACGCGTGCTCACCAATAAGCGCCGCAATTTCCGCACCAATGCCGGAGAACGGCCAGCTTTCTTCAACGCTCACGATGCGGTTGGTTTTCTTCACGCTCTCTAAAATCGTAAAACGATCAAGCGGGCGGATGGTGCGAAGGTTAATCACTTCCGCATCAATACCTTCTGCCTCAAGCGCCTTAGCAGCCTCAAGCGCCTTACCAACCATAATGGAGTACGCCACGATGGTTACATCCGCGCCGCTGCGTTCAATCTTTGCGCGACCAATGGGAATAACGAAATCCTCATCCGTGGGCACATCGAATTTCTCGCCGTACAGCATTTCATTTTCTAGGAACACAACAGGGTTTGGATCACGAATAGCGGCCTTCATCAGCCCCTTCGCATCCGCCGCCGACCATGGCGCAAGAACGTGCAAACCCGGAACATGCGCATACCAACTGGCATAACATTGCGAATGCTGCGCACCCACGCGGCTAGCCGCACCATTTGGCCCGCGGAAAACGATAGGACAACCAAGCTGCCCGCCCGCCATATAAAGCGTTTTACCCGCCGAATTAATAATGTGGTCAATCGCCTGCATACCGAAGTTCCAGGTCATAAAT
Organism: uncultured Alphaproteobacteria bacterium; assembly: GCA_937128575.1. Classification (GTDB taxonomy): domain Bacteria; phylum Pseudomonadota; class Alphaproteobacteria; order Micavibrionales; family Micavibrionaceae; genus JAGRKE01. The sequence goes on from CAKZMN010000135.1 coordinate 4,357, forward strand.
TCCACAATCGGCTTAAGACCGTTCATCGCACTACCCACGGCAAGACCGGCAAAGCCGTGCTCCGTAATTGGCGTGTCAATGACCCGCTTTGCACCAAATTCATCCAGCAAACCTTCAGAGACCTTGTACGCACCGTTATATTCCGCGACCTCTTCACCCATCAGGTAAACATCACCGTCACGGCGCATTTCTTCCGCCATCGCATCACGAAGCGCAACACGCACGGTCACCTCTTCTGTATCTGTGAATGATGCTTCATCAAATGGTGGCGGCTCAATGATCACGCCTTGTGCATATAAAATGTCGCGATTTTCGATCGTCGCGCCCGCGTGCTGCTCGGCATCGTTAGAAGTTTGCGTCACGCTATCGCTGTCCTGAACTTCAGGAACGCACGGAATATCCGCCGCTGGCGCTGCATCGACCTCACCAATATCATTGGCGGTCTCTCCATCCTCTAGCAATACCGCAATCGGCGTATTCACCGCCACGGCTTGCGTGCCTTCAGAAATTAAAATCTTACCCAAGACACCTTCATCAACGGCTTCAACTTCCATCGTCGCCTTGTCGGTTTCGATCTCGGCAATCACGTCACCCGCCTCAACAGTGTCACCTTCGGATTTCAGCCATTTAGCCAAATTCCCTTCAGTCATCGTTGGCGATAACGCCGGCATTAAAATATTTGTTGGCATTATGCATCCACCTCAACTAATACGTCCGTCCAAAGCTCATGCGCGTCCGGCTCAGGGCTTTCCTGAGCAAAGGTCGCGGCCTCGGCCACAATTTCTTTAATTTCCTTATCAATGACCTTGATGTCGTCTTCCGCCATGCCGCCATCAACCATCATCCCCTTAATCATCGCAATCGGATCACGATCATTTTTGAAGGTATTTACCTCATCCTTGCTGCGATACTTCGCCGGATCAGACATTGAATGCCCGCGATAACGATAGGTCATAACCTCCAAAATATACGGCCCATTACCGGATCGCACATAATCTAACGCTTGACGCGCCGCGGCCTGCACGGTGAAGACATCCATGCCATCAACCTGCTCCCCCGGAATGCCATAGCCTTCCCCGCGCTTATATAAAGAACCGGCGGAGGAACGAGACACAGACGTGCCCATGCCATATTGGTTATTCTCAATCACGTATAAAATTGGCAAATCCCAAAGGGCGGCCATGTTGTAACATTCCGCAACCTGCCCCTGGTTCGATGCGCCGTCGCCGCCATAAGCAATCGCAACGCCATTATCCTTTTTATATTTATGCGCAAAACCAAGCCCCGTACCGATAGAGGAGCTAGCGCCCACAATGCCGTGCCCACCAAAGAAGTTTTCCTCCTTGCTGAACATATGCATCGACCCACCTTTACCGCGTGAATAACCGGTAACGCGGCCCGTAAGTTCGGCCATAATGCCCTTGGGATCCATACCACACGCCAGCATGTGCGCATGATCACGATAGGACGTGACAACTGTATCTTGCTTTTGCTGAACACTATTAATGCCCGTCACAACGGCCTCTTGCCCGATATAGAGATGACAGAAGCCACCAATCAGGCCCATACCATAAAGCTGCCCAGCCTTTTCTTCAAAACGACGAATGAGCAACATCTCACGATATAGCTCTTTCATTTCATCAATTGAAGGATTTGAGGCTGAATTAGACGCCGCTTTTGATTTTGCGGGTTTTTTAGTCTTCGACTTTGCCACGGATTAAACGCTCCCTTATCTCAAAAATCTGTAATTGCATCACTGTCTGTAACGCATGCTTATATATAGCGCTAAACACAGAGAAAATCATGCTGCTATGCAACGTAAATCACAGTTTTTTTGATAAAGGATCGGAAAAGTTGTTTTGAAAAGCGAATTTGTAATTTAATTACTGACAATAACCAGTTCATTTTCATGCGCGTACCCTAGCGTAACCCGCACTCGCTCTTCCAAAAGGTCTTTATTGATAGACCCCGGACGCATCATTTTCACTTTTTGCTCCAAAGCCATACGTTTGCGTTCCACAATGTCATTTTTTTGGGACATTGTCTCTATTGACTGACTAAGCGAGATCAGGCGAACGAAACTCCGATCACCATGAAGGGTGTGATAAATGAAATAAAAGCACAAACAAACACCAATAAGCAGAATCAGGTTCTGCCGAATGAGATAACGATGTTGGTAAAGCTTGTTCATACAGCTATAGAATCATATATCAGGGCTGTGGACAAGTTAAAAAATGCAGTAGAGTCAGTGACTTAATGAGAACATTTAAAGAACACTAGCAATAAGTGATTCAAATGATTCAATAAATTATTTTTGAAATTATTTCTCTAATGCCGGAAGAACAAAATCAACACTGGCATCTTTGTTATGAACGACCAGCTTAAGCCCCGTTTTTTCACGCATAGCAAGCGCCCTAACCATAATAGCGCCCTTGTCTGCATTCACAGCGGAAGCTCTACCGTTAAAAGACTTGTGCAACTTCCATGTTTTGCCAAACGACATCACGTGCAACTTACTTTCCCGCGGTGATGGCCAGTTAATGCCCAATCTAACAGCCTCCCAATCTATTGATTTTTTCTCGCCCTTACTCATGAACGCAAAAACCCGCGCCCTTCATATTGGGCCGCGCCGCCAAGCATTTCTTCAATGCGCAAGAGCTGGTTATATTTCGCGGTGCGATCTTCCGTCAGGTCCACATAGCCCTTGAGATTGTATCGGTACGCGGCTGGGTATTTCAGTTTTTGGATCGCGATACCTCTATAGAAGACAAACTGTGACCGCCCGCGATAGACCTCAAAGCTATCCGTGGCATACACCGGCTCCTCATCGGCACCGATGAAATGCTCCTCCATGGAGAAATAGATTGCCTCAAAGGCGTCAAGATCCACGGCG
>CAKZMN010000136.1 GCA_937128575.1 uncultured Alphaproteobacteria bacterium
TTAACCCACCGCTCAAGATTTTTACCATCTACGCAAAACGCACCAGTATTGATGATGTTGATTTGTTTTTCGGCGGCGCTGGCGTCCTTGTGTTCAACGATTTTCTCGAGGGTGTTTTTTGCGGCCATAACAAGACGGCCATAACCGGATGGATTATCCAGCGCCACGCCCAATACAGAAATGCCCGTAGCTTTATCGGCCTGTTTTGCCTTAATGAGGCCCTTTAGCGTTTGCGGCGTAATGAGCGGCGCATCGCCGAGCAGGATAAGCACATCGCCTTTAAATCCCTTAAGCGCAGGTAAGGCGGCCTTCACCGCGCCGCCCGTGCCATTGCGGTCTTTTTGAATGACGGTTTTGTGCGGTTTGCTGGCGGCCTCTAGATCAGGCATATCAGGACCAGAAACCACGATAATTTTCTTTGGCTTTAGCGACTGCGCGGCGGCAATAACCCAGTTCACCATGGGGCGGCGCGCGACCTCGTGCATGACCTTTGGTAGGTCAGATTTCATACGCGTGCCTTTTCCGGCGGCGAGAATTACAACAGCTAAAGAATTTTTGCTCATGGTTTTATACCTCTTTCCAGCGATTATTCTGGCCAAAAGAGCGTTAAAAACAAGTCATTTCTTGTTACGGCGTGTTACAGAACCCAGTCAAAGAGGCGGGCGGTTATTTTTTAGAGCGCTTTTCAGCCACCAGTACCTTATCGCCGCTGCGGTATTCAGCCAAATGCATGAATAAGTTACCGTAGGAGGTTTTAACCAAAACCTTGATCGGTACGGCTGGGCCATTCTCGCTGATGCGGCCCATCCAAACGGTGGGCATTGTGCCGCGGTCTCGGCCTTGTTCCTGAATAGAGAGCCAGCCGCGCGGTTTTTTTGACCACTCACCTGAAACGGGCGCGACCTCGACTGTGCATTTGGAGGCCTTACCGTCATAAATGTTATATTTAGATGATTTGAGCTGCTCTTCCTTCAGGTGATTAATTTTCATTTTAAAGCGTCGCTTGCCATCGAACACCTCGGATGTGGCGGCGCATTTTTCACCATCTCCGACAGATTGCATCGCCATCAGCAGCGCCGTTAAAGCATCGGTTGTACCTTGTGTTAGTTCATCATCAATTTGTTTTTTATAAGTGGGCTTGTCGTGGTCAGTAATCCAGAGGCCATTAAATTTACGATCCTTGGTGTATTTATATTCTTTGACCTCTTCCTCTTCGCGCCACGTGGTGGTGGATTTGTGAAGTTGGGGGCGGTAATCATCGCCCTTTAATGCCCAGCCATGGCTTTCGAATGTTCCGAACCATGGCGCGACCTTGGCCAAAAAGCCGCGTGTTTTTGCGCTGAAGATCAAGTCATAACGGCCCTTTTCAGAGGCTTCCAAATCCAGCTGTCCCTGCACGGCATGGATGCCGCCTGCATAGACCTCATAGATCATGGTTTGTTTTTGACCGATTTCAGCGTGCGCAAGGAACGGCCAGAAGCTAAGAATAAAGGCCAGAAATGTGAACCAGTTCGCCGCCCATGCCGGATTTGAATTTTTTAACACCTTTTGCTGTGTCTTCATTGACGCCCCCTAAATCGAAATCGGTTAGCCCTTTGGCTTGTAATACGCAGAGTGCCTCCCAAAGAAGCAAATGGTGCGCCGCGGTTTCGCGACCCTTTTGTGATGACCAGCCAATCTGGTAGGTGGCCGCGCCGCCATGGCACAACAGTAAAATACCAGCGATTGGTTTACCATCTATTAATGCGCGGCCGATCATCATCTCTTTGTTAGGAATGAAATAGCGCGCCAGTGATGTTAATAAAGGCAAAGATGGCCCATCGTAATTTTTTTCTTCTTTATCAATAAGATAATTTTTCATTAACCACGGAAAATGTGCGCCGCTATCGTCCCATTCGATTGTGATGCCGCATTTTTGTGCCTTACGCAGCGCGCCGCGCCAGCCGGATTTTAGGTTTTTCAGCCAAATATCTTCGGATTTTGTTAGATCAATCCAAATCGTTTCATAGGGCTTGGCGGCTTGGGGTTTAAATCCAGCTTCAGTGAGTATGGTACCCAGCGCCGCGCCGCTCTCCATTTCCGGCATAAAACGGCGACGGCGGCCAAAACGCGCGGGGAATTCACGCTGCAAAGCGCCCGCAAAACCCCGCATATGTTCAAGTGTGCCAAATCCATTAAACCATAGCGGCCCGCGATCAATAATGATGGCATGGAAGATGTTTTTGAATAAACCGGCCTCCATTATCTGGACCAAACCAGCCTCTTGCCCATTTATTTCAATCAAACCCCAGCGCGGTTTTTGGTTATGCAGCGCCGATTGCGCCTGCGCATAGGGATAGGATTGCAAAAGGGTGCTGCGGCGGATTTGATTAAATCTTTGTTTCCATTCAGAAAACGTTAAGACATTCCATTTTATAGTACATGTCATGAGGTTTTTTAAAAGTGTGTGATGAATAACAATTTAACAAGTAATTCCAAGGCTCTTGTAGCATGTTTTTTCGAAGAATGCGAAAGGCGGTTCCGGTTTTTAGAGCAGGAGCATGACTTCGCGTATTTTAGTGGTTTGGTTGAACAGAAAAATGGTCGCCAAATTATTACGCCTTATCAAAATCAGGATGTAGAAGCACCGTTTTGGATTACCACGCGTTATGAGCTTGAGGATGTTGCGCTGGAGATTTCATATGGCGATGAGGCCTATGTGGTTGAGGGGTATTTGCATCATAATCACGTTAATCGGTATGAATGGCAGGATATTTTGTGGGCCGCAAAAAAGAGTTATTCGGGACTAGCGGCGCAAATGGGTATCACCAGCGAGATTAATTTGCAGGGCACGCTGGAGCACATGGCCGATTCGATTAAGGATAATATCGATAAATTCACCGCTCCGTCGCACAAAATCTTACACCGCGCGCAATCACTGCGCAGCAAGCATTTAGAAGAAAACATTCGAGAAATTTATAAGAATAATCTAGAGCGCGCTAGCATCGCTGCGGCTAAGGCCTTTCTGGACAAGGATTATAGGCAAGTCATCGCGCTTTTAACGCCCTATGGCGAAGATATTAACCGCGCCGATCAAAAAAAGCTGAAGCTGGCGAAACGCAAGCTTTTGGACGTTTAGACTTTATTCAAACCAGATTCCCATCAATGACTTGATTTTTGAGCGCAATTGCGGCTGAATGGCTCGAACAATAAACACTTACACTGTATTTAAAGGAAAGCACGTTATGGGCATGGCCGCAGCAAACCACACAGACCTTCAAACCACGATTGATCAGGCATTCGAAGATCGCGCCAATTTGAGCGCAGACACAAAGGGCGAAGTGCGCGACGCTGTCGAAAGCGCTCTGGCTATGCTGGATAGCGGATCTTTGCGCGTTGCAGAGAAAACAACCGATGGCTGGCACGTCAATCAATGGGCGAAAAAGGCGGTTTTGCTTGGTTTTGTATTAAACCCCATGCGCCATATTTCTGGCGGCGCCGATAATGGTGGCTGGTGGGATAAGGTAGACAGCAAATTTAAGGGCTGGGGCGAAGCGGACTTCGCCAAGGCTTCTTTCCGCGCGGTTCCTGACTGCGTTGTGCGCCACAGCGCCTATATCGCCAAGGGCGTTGTTTTGATGCCCAGTTTTATTAATGTTGGTGCCTATGTTGATGAAGGCACGATGATTGACACATGGTCCACCGTTGGGTCATGCGCACAGATTGGTAAGAATTGCCACATTTCTGGCGGCGTTGGTATTGGCGGCGTTTTGGAGCCTTTGCAGGCGGATCCAGTTATCATCGAAGATAATGTATTTATTGGCGCGCGTAGTGAAGTTGCTGAAGGCGTGCGTGTTGAAGAGGGTGCGGTTATTTCCATGGGGGTTTTCCTTGGCGCATCAACCAAGATTATCAATCGCGATACTGGTGAAATTATTCAGGGCCGCGTTCCGGCCTATTCCGTTGTTATTCCTGGTACTTTACCGGGTAAACCGCTGCCCGATGGCACGCCTGGACCGGGCCTTGCCTGCGCCGTGATTGTGAAACAAGTTGATGAGCGCACACGCAGCAAAACCGGCGTGAACGAGCTGCTTAGAGACTAAAAGCACTCTAGAATCACTAACAGTTATATTAACATTTTCATATGTTTACATAAACCTTGATTTTTCTAAATATCCTGTGCTATAAATCCGGCACAACATACGGATACACGGATGACAGCTTGGTTTAAAAAATTTAACAGTGCTGCGACCCCCCAAGATTGGGGAGGCGACCGTGCCCGCGTGGCTTTTCAGAAGCTATATTACGAGAGACAAATCGTATATATCGAAGATTTCTTAGAAAAACATAGCCTTGTTTTTGCGCAAGCCTATTTCGATAAATTAAAAACCTTAAAAGGTGATGGATTTCGAAAAGATAATGAAACACCAGATATTGGCCATGAAATTGACCAATTGCTTAACTTTATCATACCCCTAGATTTTGGTTCGTTGAAAAATGGTTGGGAAGCCATCATTGAAGAACATGGCTCTATTGATGCTTTGCTATCGGGCGTCATCAGTCATGATATTAAAGAAGATTATGGCTTATTTACCGGAGAGCTATACACAGATATTTTAGCGCGCGTAGAAAAAATTCAAGGCCACAAGGCCACCTATGGACAAAAAGAGTTTTTGTTTGATGCGGAAAACCGTAGCGAAGATTTGACGCATTACCGCAAATTTGATCTTAAAAAATTCGAAGAAATGACAGGCACAAAGTTAGGGCCATTAAATAAAAAACAAAAGGTTGTCGGGCTAGAGCAGTTCTTACCATTTTTTCAAACACAAATGAATCGTACAGAAACCCCAGACGATTATTACAGCCCCAGCGTTTTTGCAGAGTACGATAAAAAGAAGAAAAAATGGCAGGTCATCGTTACAGCCTATGGTAAGCCCGCGCCAAATTATGGAACAGATTGGGATCGCTACATTCTTCAGGTAAACAGAGATGTTTTCACCGGAATTATTAAGTTAGGTGACAGAATTCAGGGCGTTAGTACGCGCATTGCGGTTAATGAAGGCGCAAAAGCATATGATGAATATCTCGATGCGACAGATTTCATGTTCTATAATTTAAAAAGCATCATCAGCGATTATCATAAAAAATATTCCCAAGGGCCCTTTGGTGAATTTATGAGAAACCAAAAACAAATGCTGGGTCTGGTTATTACGATGGGGCAAATGGTGGTGCAACACCATGAAATTAATAACGGTCGAGGCGGCAAGGGATGGTCAGCTGATATTTTGAAAAAGGCAATGAAACTGGGTGAAAACCCGATTGATTTAGAGCGGTTTTTCCCCAGTGCAGGCAATGCATATGAGCGCGTGCCTTTAAATAGTAATCCTCTAGTTACCTTTTTTAGGCAACTCAAAGACTATGTTGATCGATCCGGTGATGAGAATATAGGAACGCTTCATGAAGTGATGCTTGATGCTGTTGGTGTATATGGCGGACGTAAATTAGAGAATAAAATCCGCAATCACATTGACCATATTTTTCCGCCAGTACCGACGAGAGATAAAGGTAAAGATCAAAATATATCTGGTGGTACAATCTTGCCATTTCTTAGCTTATAATTATTTCATTTATTTTTCATGGTGCATGATGCCCTTGCCTTGAGCGCCTAAAACTGACACAACAAATCTATGAATGATGTTATAAAAATCACCCAAGATTTAATTCGCTGCCCCTCCGTCACGCCGAAAGATGAGGGTGCGCAGGAGCTATTAGCGGCGCTTTTAAGCGACGCTGGGTTTGAATGTCATCATCTGCCTTTTGGTGAGGGGGAAGAGCGCGTACCAAATTTATTTGCGCGTATTGGCGCGTCCGGTCCGCATATTTGTTACGCGGGCCACACCGATGTTGTGCCGCCAGGTGATGAGAGCAAATGGACGTATGGGCCATTTAATCCTGAAATTAAAGACGGCATTTTATATGGGCGCGGCGCGTCCGATATGAAGGGATCTGTTGCGGCATTTGCGGCGGGCGCCATTGCGCATGTGAACAAAAATGGCGCGCCAGAAAATGGTTCAATCAGTCTTTTGATCACCGGTGATGAAGAAGGCGTGGCGATTAACGGAACCGCAAAAGTTTTAGAGTGGATGGACGAGAACGGCCATATTCCCGACGTCAGTATTGTGGGGGAGCCGAGCAATCCAGACCAATTGGGTGATGAGCTTAAAATTGGTCGTAGAGGCTCGCTTACCTGCGTCGTGGAAGTGCGCGGGCGCCAAGGGCACGTGGCCTATCCGGAGCGCGCGGACAACCCAATGCCGCGCCTAGCGAGAGTAGCAGCCGCGCTCAGTGATTATGAATTTGATACGGGCAATGCCTATTTCCCGCCGACCAATTTGGAAATCACCAGCATCGATGTGGGCAACCCCACGGAAAATGTTATTCCCAATGCGGGCACCATTCATTTCAATATCCGGTTTAATGATATTTGGGACTCGGATGGATTGGTTGCGAAACTACATGAAATTATTGCAGGCTTGTCAGATGATTACCAACTAGATACGCGCTGCGGCGCGGTGAGCTTTTTAACGCAGCCCGGCGCGTGGTCGGATGTTGTATCAAGCGCAGTTGAGGAAATCACAGGGCGCAAGCCGGAGCTGAGCACCAAGGGCGGCACAAGCGATGCGCGTTTTATTCAGGCCTATAGCCCCGTTGTAGAATTTGGCCCGATCAATAACAGCATTCATCAAATTGATGAGCATGCGAAGGTCGAGGATTTGGAAAATTTGACCGTGATTTATGAACGCATTATTGAGCTATATTTAGCTCAATAAAATTAAGCCTTAGTTCTTACCTTTAGAAAAATTCAAGATCGTCTCGGCTTCATCTTCGGTAATGATTAGCTCAACCGTGCGGCCATTTGATGATAGGTCGGCGACATTAAACGGGATTGCCAGGCTTTCACCGCGCGCAGATTTATAATTCATCTCAACATATAATGTCATCGCTCTAGAGCCGCCATTGCTGAATAAGATATCTTTTACTTCACCGAACTTTTTACCCTTGTCAGTTTTGATCGATGCGCCGCGCAATTTTTGCATGCTGAACACATCTTCATTACCCGCGGCTGTGTCGATATTATTTAAAAGTACGGGGAACAGCTCTTCGATTTGATTATCATCGATGTTTAAAACATAGCTGCCCGCGGCGGTGCGGATGCGTTCGGCACTCAGCTCGGCGCCCCGCCCTTCGTCGCTGTACAGCAGCACGCCGACGCAGCC
>CAKZMN010000137.1 GCA_937128575.1 uncultured Alphaproteobacteria bacterium
AGTCATCTTCGGCTTTGCGACCAAAGAACAATGTGTAGAACACCACAACAATGAACCAATGTGTTGCAATACCGGTTAGGTACGCGCCGTAGGATGAGATTTCGTTCCAGCCTGCGAAGTCATCAGCATAATCGATATAGCGACGTGGCATACCGGCTAGGCCTAAGAAGTGCTGCGGGAAGAAGACCATGTTTACGCCGATGAATGTTAGCCAGAAATGTAGCTGTCCCATCCATTCGGGATACATGCGGCCAGACATTTTGCCGATCCAGTAGTAGAAGCCCGCGAAGAGTGCGAACACAGCGCCCAAGGACAGTACGTAATGGAAGTGAGCCACAACATAATATGTGTCGTGCAATGCGATATCCATACCGCCATTGGCCAGAACCACGCCCGTTACACCGCCAAGGGTGAATAAGAAGATGAAGCCGATGGCCCATAGCATTGGTGTTTTGAAATCAATTGAACCGCCCCACATTGTGGCAATCCAAGAAAAGATTTTAATGCCCGTTGGCACAGCAATGATGAGGGTCGCAATGGTGAAGTAACTGCGTGTATCAACGTCTAAACCAGTTGTGAACATGTGGTGCGCCCATACGATGAAGCCAACAAAGCCGATGGATACCATGGCGTAGGCCATCCCTAGATAGCCAAAGATTGGCTTGCGAGAGAAGGTGGATACGATGTGTGAGATAATGCCGAAGGCGGGCAAAATCATGATGTACACTTCTGGGTGACCAAAGAACCAGAACAAGTGCTGGAACAATAATGGGTCGCCGCCTAGCTCGGGGCGGAAGAAGGCCGTGTCGAAATTACGATCGGTCAAAAGCATTGTGATCGCGCCGCCAAGTACGGGCACAGCAAGCACAAGTAGGAATGACGTGATCAGCATGCCCCAAACGAATAGTGGCATTTTGTGAAGCGTCATGCCCGGTGCGCGCATATTGAAGATTGTTGTAATGAAGTTCGCCGCGCCCAAAATAGAACTCGCGCCCGCCAAATGGAGTGAGAATATCGCCATATCAACCGCCATGCCGGGATGCCCCAATTTATCAGAGAGCGGCGGGTAGACTGTCCAGCCTGTGCCTGCGCCGCCGCCAATTACAGCAGATAAAACAAGCAGTAATAGTGAAGGTACAAGCAGCCAGAATGAAATATTGTTCAAACGCGGGAAAGCCATATCTGGCGCGCCGATTAATATGGGCACGAACCAGTTACCAAAGCCACCAATTAGGCCCGGCATAACCACAAAGAAGACCATAATCAGGCCGTGGGCGGTTATTATCGTATTCCAAAGGTGACCATCGGGATTGCCGGCCTCATCCAATAAATATTGAACACCAGGATCTTGAAGCTCTAGGCGCATAACCATAGAGAATGCGCCGCCAACCAAACCGGCGATAATGGCGAAAATGATATAGAGCGTGCCAATATCTTTGTGGTTTGTAGACATGAACCAACGTTGAAAAAATCCTGGTTTGTGATCGGCCATTACTTGTGTCTTTCCTTAATTAAAGTCTTTTTTGTTATCTAGTTTTTATTGTGCCAAAGCGGCGTATTTTCTGTCCGTGAAATGATCAGTAGCGCTAAATTCTTCTTTTGCGCTCTCTACCCATTTTTGGAAATCTTCTTTGCTTACCGCGTGAATTTCAACGGGCATATATGTGTGATCTTTACCGCATAGCTCAGAACATTGACCGTAATAAATGCCAGGTTTGTTGATGCGTACCCATGTTTCGTTCCAGCGTCCGGGGACGGCATCTGTTTTGATGCCTAGCGCGGGTACAGCCCATGCATGTAGAACGTCAGCCGCGCCGATGAGTAATTGGATGTCTGTTTCAACAGGAAGAACGACAACGTTATCTGTTGAAAGAAGACGCTTTTGACCAGCCTGCGTATCAATTTCATCGTCTGGGATCATGTAGGATAAAAAATTAATGCCGTCATTATCTGGATATTCATAGCCCCAGTACCATTGATAACCAGTGATTTTCAAAGTCATTTCTGGTTCTGATGTGCGGTCTAGGAAATATAGAAGCTTAAATGAGGGCACCGCGATGATGATTAGGATAATCACCGGAACCACAGTCCAGATCACTTCGATTAAAACGTTATGAGAGAATTGTTTGGGCTCTGGGTTTGCTTTTTTGTTGAAGCGAAGCATCACATAGAGCAAAAGCAGCATCACAAATACGGTAATGCCGGTGATGATGATCATTAGTAGATTGTGAAAGTCATGCAAATGTTCAGCAGAAGGCGATCCGGCCTCTTGCATATTGATTTGCCAAGGCTGCGGCGCGCCGGTCATGGTTTCGGCAGCGAACGCAGGGAGCGTAAGGAATACAAGCGCTAGGGCTAGGAATGCGAATAAAGGTTTTATCATAGTGGTTCGTTTCATTTTTTGATCTTGGGACGGGCTAAAAATAGTTTTTATTAATATGCCCTAATTCTCACTGTGATTACAGATAAAAACATAGAGCGCAGATTGCAAGTGCCCATTGGTAAAATATTATAATTTTGTAGGCTTTTTATGAGAAATTGTTCGCAGACGCAAGACAAATCATGCTCGCAGTTTCGGCGCGGTAGACGACTTCTCCCAATGATATTGGTGTGATTTTATTGTTCGATAGTAAAAATTCAGTTTCTTGATCATTAAAGCCACCTTCTGGGCCGACGAGGAAGGCGTGATTGCCGGGCTTTACGTCCTTTATCCTCAGGCCTTTGTCGCGCTCACGCTCTAGGCAGGCTTTGATTTTTATATCGAGGGCCCAGTTATTTATTTTAGCATTTAAGCTTTCGATGGGGTGTAGTTTTGATAGCTGCATGCGTTCGCATTGTTCGCTGGCTTCTTTGATTTGCGCGGCCATGCGGGTTTCATTAATTTTTCTGTTTTCTGTATGTGCGGTTAAAACGGGGTGTAAATCAGTTGCGCCAAGCTCGACAGCTTTTTCAATTAATAAATCTAGGCGTTGTTTTTTGATTGGCGCAAAAAGTAGATGTACAGGTGGAATGTCATCAGGTTGAGGCCTTATTTTTTCAATGATGCGGGCGCGGCCATTTTTTTTACCGAGCTCTTCAATACTGATTAGCCACTCGCCGTCCTTGCCGTTAAAGGCGCGGAAATTGTCACCTTCTTTCCGTCTTATAACGCTTTTGAAATAGTGCGCTTGTGCATCATCGAGCGATAGCGTGCTGTCACTTTTTAAATCTTGTGATATGAATATGCGCGGTAATTTGAAATATTGGTCAGACATGAATAAAGCAAACACGAAAACGCCCCCGAATAGCAAGAGCGATATTAATACGCGCCATTGGTTTGTTGATAATCTGCCGCGTGCATTCAAGCCCTATGCGTATTTGGCGCGGTTTGATCGCCCGATTGGTATTTGGTTGTTGTTTTTACCGGGCGTATGGGCGGTTACGTTGGCCGCGGGTGGTTTTCATTCGATGAATAAGGCTGATTGGGGCGTTCTTGGCTTGTTTTTTGTGGGCGCCGTTATTATGCGCGCCGCGGGCTGCGTTATTAATGATTTATGGGATCGTGATATTGATCGCCAGATAGAGCGTACGCGTCAGCGCCCGATTGCTTGCGGCGACATTAGTGTACGTGCCGGCATTATTTTTCTTATAGCGCTGCTTTTTGGTGGACTTCTTATTTTAGCGCAGATGAATTTTGTTACTGTTTTGCTTGGTTTAATAAGCGTGCCCTTGATTGGGCTTTATCCGTTGATGAAGCGCTGGACATGGTGGCCGCAGGCTTTCTTGGGGCTGACCTTTAATTTTGGCGCGCTTATGGGGTGGTCGGCGATTACGGGCGCGCTTGGGCTGCCTGCTATTTTGCTGTACGTGTCTGGTGTTTTATGGACGCTGGGCTATGACACGATCTATGCGCATCAAGATATGGAAGATGACATGATGGCGGGGATTAAATCGACTGCGTTAAAATTTGGCGCGGCAAGCCATGTTTGGGTTAGTGGTTTTTATAGCCTGTCTTGGGCGTGTTTAGCCGCGGCCATTTTGCTGTCTGGAGCGCCGATATATTCGATTGTTTTTCTTGTGCCCGCTGCGGCGCATTTATTTTTCCAATTAAAAAGTTGGAGCGTAGAAGATGCGCCAAGCGCTTTGCGGACGTTTAAATCAAATCGCGACTATGGTTTTTTAGTGCTGGCGGGTTTGGCGCTGGTTAGTTTGGTTTAACCGCCATATAAGTTTCGCAAGCGCTGTTCGACCAAGACCAACATCGACAGCTCAACTGTTCCGACTTTTTTGATCTCTTCCAATAGCGGTCCAATTTGTTGTTGAAGATTGGCATTTTTATCTAGCCAATTTTTAACAATCGCTTTGCCCTGCACATCTTTATCATTTGTATCTCTGATGATGCGCGCGGCTAGTCCGGCTTGGCCATTATATAGCTGATCTATGATGGCTTCATTCTGCCAACGATCATCGCCCGTGACATATTGTGCCTTGCTGCGTAGCCATGCGAGGTGGAAGACCTGTCCGGCCTCGAAGTAAACTTTGGCGGCAGTTTTTAGCGGCACTTTTTCTTGCGTTGTTATGCGTATGATGTCGCACGCCGATGCCAAAACGGGCAGGGCCGCGATTTGATTGGCCAGTGATTTTGGCAAGCCATCATTGATGTTTGCGTTTACGCTGGCGTTTAAGCTTTCCTTGAAATCACCAGAGATGAATGTCTGGAAATTTTGCCCTAGCTCTTTAATGCCTTTGGTGTAGGCGGCGGTGTCATTAGCGATGTTTAGCGTATCTACACCGTTGCTCAAGAACCATGTGATGGCGTGCTCGGTCAATTGAGAAACATCTTTCATGGCTTTTAACTGAAGCTGCGCTGGCACTTTATTGTCCAAATCTTCGATAGATTTCCAGATGTTGCGCAGGCCGACTACATCACGCACAATCATGTCTGCTTTCGCGATTTCTGCGATGCTGGCGCCTGTTTGCTTCATGCAGGCCTTGGGGAATGTTGGCCCCATGCGGTTGATGAGAGAGCTGGCCAGCATGGTTGCGACAATTTCACGGCGCAATCTGTGCTGCCCTAATTCCTTAGGGAATTTTTTCTGCATGGCAACGGGGAAATATTCAATGAGCCATTGTTGCATGTCCGGATTTTCTGGAATATCCGACGCGAGCAAGTCTTGAGTGAACACAATTTTTGCATAAGAAACTAAGATACATAGCTCTGGTCTGGTTAGCCCCTTACCCGTACGGATACGGAAGTCTATATCTTCAGCAGAGGGTAGACCCTCTATTGTTCTGTCTAGACCCTTTTCACGTTCTAATTCTTGGATGAATTTTTCATGGCGCTTCAGATTTTTAGGCGCCTGGAATTCAGCGAGGCTGATGGCCTGCGCTTGCTGATAATTATGGCGCAGTACGTGTTCGCCGACCTCGTCAGTCATGCTTTCCAGTAGTTTGTTACGCGCAGTCAAATTCATGGTGTTGTTTTTGCTCTGCATGATTTCGGTGAGCACAATTTTGATGTTCACCTCATGGTCAGAGGAATCAACGCCGCCAGAATTATCAACGAAATCAGTGTTGATCTTTCCGCCATTTTCTTCGAATTCAATGCGGCCTAATTGTGTAACGCCAAGGTTTGCGCCCTCGCCGATTACTTTGGCTTTAAGCTGCTTTCCGTTAACGCGCAGTGAGTCATTGGCCTTGTCGCCAACATCTGCGTGCGTTTCGTCTGATGACTTGATGTATGTGCCAATGCCGCCGAACCACATTAAATCGGTTCTGGCTTTTAACATGGCGTGCATCAATTCAATTGGGCTGACCTTGTCTTTTTCAATGTCGAAGCGCTTTTGAATTTCAGGCGTTAGTTTTAATGTTTTTTCAGATCGTGAATATATACGGCCGCCCTTTGATAATAGCTTTTCGTTATATTCGCCCCATCCCTTTACATTTTTAAATAGGCGCGCGCGCTCTTTGAAGCTTGCGGCTGTATCTGGATCGGGATCACAGAAAATATGTAGGTGGTTGAATGCGCCGACCAATCTGATGTGTTCGGACAGAAGCATACCATTGCCGAATACGTCACCGCCCATGTCACCGACACCGATCACGTCGAAGTCCTGTGTCTGGGTATTATGGTTGAGTTGACGGAAATGTAGCTTTACGGATTCCCACGCGCCCTTGGCGGTGATGCCCATTTTCTTGTGGTCGTAACCGGCGGAACCGCCAGATGCAAAAGCATCATCCAGCCAGAAATTATATTCCTGTGATAGGCCGTTGGCGATGTCAGAGAAGCTGGCGGTGCCTTTATCGGCGGCCACAACCAAATATGGATCATCGCCATCGCGGCGCACCACATCTTTGGGCGGCAGGATTTTAGTGCCTTTTTGATTGTCTGTAATATCCAATAGGCCGCGGACGAATGTTTTGTAGCATTCGATGCCTTCAGCCATAAATTCGTCGCGTGAATTTGTTGGTGTTTTTACAACAAAGCCACCCTTTGCACCCATAGGTACAATCACGGAGTTTTTAACCATTTGCGCCTTCATTAGGCCCAGTACTTCGGTGCGGAAATCTTCGTGACGATCGGACCAACGCAGGCCGCCGCGGGCAATTTTATCACCGCGCAGGTGAACACCCTCAACGCGCGGGGCATAGACAAAAATTTCGCGATAAGGTTTCGGGTTTGGCATTTCATCAATGGCTTTGCAGTCAAGCTTGATTGAAAGACAGGGCTTCATTTTGCCATTTTCATCGCGCTGATAAAAATTGGTGCGCAAACTGGCATTGATGAGGGTTCTGATAGAGCGGAGAACGCGATCTTGATCGAGCGAGTCTACTTTTTCTAGGCCCTTATCGATATTTTTCTGAGCTGTTTCTTCGCTGGCTTTGCCTTTTGGATTAAGGAGGCAGTCAAAGAGATCAACCAAATGCCGGCTCATTTTTGGGTTTTCGGTCAGCGCCTTTTGAACGTACAGACGACCGAAAGGATAGTTTAATTGTTTGAGGTAGCGCACGTAGCTGCGCAAGACTATGGTTTCTTTCCATGTCATGTTTGCGCTGAGGACTAGGCGATTAAGCGCATCGCTTTCGACTTCGCGGTACCAAATTTTGGTGAATATTTTTTCGAAATTTTCTTTAACATCGGCGATATTAATAGCGCCGTTATTTTCTGGGGCTTCTAATAGAAAATCATGAATCCAGACGGCTTGCTCTGCGTCATTTGGTTTGATCTCATAGGGAAGCTCTGATATTGCGCGCAGGCCCATATGTTCCAAGAT
>CAKZMN010000138.1 GCA_937128575.1 uncultured Alphaproteobacteria bacterium
AGGGCTTCAATTTGCGCGGCCTCATATGATCTTAGCTTTTTCTGTGCGTAGTCATTGAGTGTTTCATCTTGCGCTAACCCTTGTTCAAGGACAGATAGCATTACGATGTGCGGTACGTCATCATCGTCTCGCTCACCCGCGTTGGCGATGTTGCTGACGGCTTGTTCCTTATAGGATTTCTTGTCTTTGTCGAATTCAAAAATATCACCGGAGGCCGCATCAACGCGGTATTTGATGCCGTTTTGCGCGGTGACTTCTTGGTTGTTTGTGGCTAGATAATTATGAAGCGCGGTTTGTAGGTACGTGCTGATGTAGCTTTTTACATCGGCATATTCGCCTGTGGTCTCTACGCCGCGGGCATTTTGTAGATTGATGATGGTTTTAGTGTAGCTATCGCCGAGCGGGTCTGTTTTTGTCGCGCTGCTGGAGAAATTAAGTACGGGTACGCTTCCGTTTAATTCGGTGTCTTGGGTGGTGTTGTCAGATGATTGGCTTTGCTTGCTGCTCTCAGAGGTGTTGGCCTCATCATTGCCTGTCTTGTTTTTTGTTTCTGGTTCTTGTGGCGCTGGTGGGTTGTTAATTGTGTTTTGCGTTGCGCTGTCTAGTCTACCGAATAGCTTGTTTAGGTTTTTCGTATGCCAATTGTCAGCAGGGGCATCTTTCAGATAGATGTTGATTGCTTTAGAGGCATTGATGAAGGCTGGGTCTGATGGGTTAGTATTGAGCGCCAAAGGCGCACCAACTATAGGTAGGCCATCTTCTCCGTTGTTTTTGCTAATTAAACTCTCGTTAATATAGCTTTTTAAACTGAGAATATTTGCATCTCTCAGTGATATTTTTTGTTCTTCTGTGGCGAAATCTTTTACGGATTCTAACGCGCTTAATAAAGTCACGCCAGCGGTGCCTTCAAAGTTTATTGCGTTTGCTTCAGAGGTTCCCTCTTTTGGAAGGCTGGCTAAGCTTAATAAAGCGCTCGCAAACTCTGGGGATTGAACGTTGTCCAATGCGGCCGCGTTTGATGCAGCGAAGTCTGGCATTGTATCAGTTATCAGTTTTTTAATTGCAGGGGCGTTTTGTTCCATTTGGCGGTATGCGGCGGCGCCGGAATTAAAAGCGATGAAGCTATCAATTCTTTGCCCGAGCTTTCCCAAATCCTCGAATTTACGCTCCATACTGCTTCTTATTGTATCGATTCCGCCCGGGGGCTTCTCGATTTTAAAAGGCTTTGACGCTCTGCTTGTTATGAGTTGAGGAGTCATTGTGCTGCCCCTCGACATGGCGGCGGCCATTAACTGTTGTTGTCCTTCGCTTTGGGCGAAGCCTACGAAAGCCTGCACATATTCTATTTTTTCTTTGTTCCAATAGCTGCTTATGTTTGCGTTACTTTGGTTTTCGGTTATGGGAGCGCTGAAGTTTCCTGGTCCTTGGGCAAACCCATTCCATATCTCAGCGCTTTCATGATCGCCCATTTCGGTGGCGACTTTTGACCAGAATCGGGCTTGATCCATGATGCTGGAGCCTTGGAACTGCGCGCCGACGGCGTCGCCGTGATCGCCCTTGATTAGGACGTCATCTAAATATCGTCTTTGTGTTTCGTGGAAATCTAGGCCTAGAGTTTTGGCTTGCTCTGCGCTGATGCCTGTTTCGGAGTCTGCGCCAGAGGGGAGGTCTTGATCGAACCAGAGGAAGCCCTGATCTTCGTATAGATTGGCATCGTTGAGGGTCTTGCGGTGCGCCTCAAGCTGCTCATCTAATCTCTGATTTAGGTCTTTATCGCTGACCATTTACTACACCCTTTAAAATACTTTTTTATTCTTACTTGCGCTCATTGTACTAAAAAGAAGCGCTAAAGTCAAATTTTGTATATAAATCAGTATCTTAAGGTTTTGTTAACTATTTAAATCTTCCTGTTTTACTGCTCGCGGACGCGCCCGTCATAGGCAGAGATTAGTTTTTTGGTGATCTCGCCGGGAGTAAAGAGGTGATCATCGATTTTGCCAACTGGTGTGATTTCGGCGGCGGTTCCGGTGAGGAATATTTCATCGAATGTTTCGACTTCCTCTGGCTTTATGCGGCGTTGATTAACGTGCAGGCCTAGGTTATCCGCAAGCTCGATAATGGTTTGGCGGGTGAGGCCGTTTAGGAAGCGATCGGCGATGGGGGTGTGTAAGGTTCCATCCTTGATTAGGAATATATTCGCGCCGGAGCTTTCCGCCACGAAGCCCTCGTGGTCATGCATGAAGGCATCGGTATATCCGGCCTGCTGCGCCTCGTATTTCGCCATGGTGCCTAATACATATAGGCCTGCGCACTTGCTTTGGGTTGGCGCGGTGTGCGGGGCGGGTTTAGCATATTGAGAGGTTTTGAGGGAGACGCCTTTGGCGCGCACCTCTGGGTCAAAATAGCTGCCCCATTCCCAAACGGCGACGGCCATGTGGGTTTCAGAGCCGGTAACGTCAATGCCCATTTGTTCGGAGCCGCGCCATGCGCCGGCGCGGAAATAACAATCAACCAGACCGTTGGCCTCCATGACTTCTTGTTTGATGTCTTCGATTTCCTGCACGGTGTATTTCATCGGCATGTGGATGATCTTGGCAGAGTTCAATAAGCGCTCGGAGTGCTTGACGGATTTGAAGATATTGCCGTCATAGGCGCGCTCGCCCTCGAACACTTGTGTGCCATAGTGAAGGGCGTGGGTTAGGTAGTGGGTTTTGGCCTCGCGCCAGGGCAGCATTTCGCCATCCATCCAGATATAGCCGTCGCGGTCGTGAAATGGTGTCTTAGCCATGGTTTTATGCTCTTTTGCTGCTTTACGCGGTTTTGATTTGTGTTTACCTTTAAGTCTGACTTTAGGAACAGAGCCATGGAAGTTCAACAGTTTTTAGCAAAGCCCCATATTTTGGTGGTGGATGATGATGAGCGCATTCGCGATCTTGTCTCCCGTTATCTGTGGGATCATGACTTTGTTGTGATGGAGGCAGAGGGCGCAGGGCAGGCGCGGGAGATGCTGGAGCGTTTTGAGTTTGATGCGCTGGTCGTGGATGTGATGATGCCGGAGGAGACGGGGCTGGAGTTCACCAGCAGTTTGCGCGGAGTTCATGAGGTTCCGGTTTTGCTGCTGACGGCGCTTGGGGAGGCGGAGGACCGCATTTCCGGTCTTGAGGCGGGGGCGGATGATTATCTGGCCAAGCCGTTTGAGCCGCGCGAGCTGGTGCTGCGGTTAAATGCGATATTGCGCCGCACGGCGAAGCCGCAAGAGACATTGCGGCCCTTTAAGATTGGGCGCTGGCGGTTTGATCCGGCGCTTCAGGAGCTTCGTGATGGTGATGAGGTCTTGAGCCTGACCACGGTTGAACAGAATTTGATACGCGCGCTGGCGGGGCGTCCGGGGGATGCGATTTCGCGTGATGAGCTAGCCGAGATTTGCGGCGTCGATGCGGGGGAGCGTACGATTGATGTGCAGGTGACGCGTTTACGGCGCAAGATTGAGGTGGATACTAAGAACCCGCGGTATTTGCAGACAGTGCGCGGCGCGGGATATATGCTGGCACCGGACTAGCGACATGGCGGGACAAGACCTGCCCGACAGATATTCACAAGTAAGGGCGAGCTATGACAACGGCGTTGATAACACATAAGGCGTGCTTTGATCATGTAACGCCGCCCGGCCACCCCGAGCAGGTCGCGCGGTTGGATGCGGTGCTGGAATCGGTTCATGGCTTGGGCCTTGAGGGCGTTATTGCCCCCTTGGCAGCTGAAGACGATCTGCTGCGCTGTCATCCCAAAAGCCACCTTGAGGCGATTGCAGCAGCAGTGCCTTCCGAAGGCTTCCGTAGCCTGGATGCGGATACGCATATGTACGTTGGCTCACTGGAGGCGGCGTATCGCGCGGTTGGTGGTGTGATCAAAGCAGTTGATA
>CAKZMN010000139.1 GCA_937128575.1 uncultured Alphaproteobacteria bacterium
TGAAAAAATAGATTTAAGCGGCGCGACAATAAAAGTGCCGCCAGGAACAGACGCCGTGCAGATGGTTGAACTAAAGGATGGCACAACAGCATTTATCCCGCTTGAATTTGATAAGCTAGACGCTGTACCGGGGGAGAAATTTACCGAGAAAAATAAGAAAGATATTATAACCAGAGAATATACCGAGACTAAATATAACGACACGAATGGCGACTTTAAAAAACAATATGAAGGTCTAGGGCTCAGCGAAGGGCAAATCAATAGACTAGTCGAAGAAGCTGGTGAAGTTAAAGTTAGAGTCGATAGCCCAACAAAGAAAGACGCCATTCAAGATGGAATCAGTGATTTGGCAGACAAGGCAGCAAAAGCCGTGGATGGTATCAAGGGTGCTGATCTTCCTAACATCCCCAAAATCCCTGGCGGTTAAATAGCTTTTACGCTATTTTTTTGACATAACTACAAAGTCTGTATAGTATCCCTTACACTATAATTTAGATGATAAGGACTCTAGTCATGGACGGTATTCAGAGCTTAAAAAGAAAATGGGATCTGCTGGGCTATAAAAAGCAAAAAAACCAGCTGCAAAATTTTTTCGGATTTCATATGAGTGAAGAAGAATACTTAGAGCTCGGCGATAGTGTTAAAAGCGTACTTGGAAATAATGACACAGCTAAAATATTAGAAAATTGGTCAGAAAATCTGGGGTGCGAGGATCTCGCAAAAGCAAGGGTGTTCCTTGATGTTTTCGGTCTCATAAGCTTTGGACATGATGCAAAAATAAATCTTTTTAGACCTGAAAATCAACCGCTCAGACAATCTGTTTCAAATCTGAAAAGGCTGCTTGAGGAACATGATGGTATCAAAGATTACTGGCTATCCAAATATGATGTGTATTTAACGGAGCTTGATCAGGAAAGCCCAGCTGTAAGTCTTTAAAATTAAAAAACGGCGCTGGAGATTTCTCCGCGCCGTTTTTGTATTCTGATATGTGCGCTGAAAGCCTAAGCCACAGCCGATTCATTCGCACGTGGATCACGCAGAACATATCCGCGGCCCCATACGGTTTCGATGTAATTATCACCTTCGGCGGCGTCCGCTAGCTTCTTGCGTAGCTTACAAATAAACACATCAATGATCTTAACTTCTGGCTCGTCCATGCCACCATAAAGATGGTTCAGGAACATTTCCTTGGTCAGGGTCGTGCCCTTACGCAGGGAAAGCAGCTCAATAATGCCATATTCCTTACCTGTTAAATGCAGCGGCGCGCCAGCAACTTCAACCGTGCGGCTATCAAGGTTGACCTTAACTTTACCAGTTTCAATGATGCTCTGTGAGTGCCCCTGAGAGCGGCGAACAATCGCCTGAATGCGGGCAACAAGCTCGCGCTTATCAAACGGCTTGGTCAAATAATCATCAGCGCCAAAGCCAAGAGCTTTAATTTTATTGTCTAGTTCCGCAAGACCAGAAAGAATAAGAACGGGCGTATCAACCTTTGCATCACGTAGCGCCTTAAGCACGTCATAGCCATCCATATCTGGCAACATAAGGTCCAAAATGATGATGTCATAGTCGTAAATCTTACCTAGATCCAAGCCATCCTCACCCAAATCAGTGGTATCAATAATATATCCTTCTGATTTAAGCATAAGCTCAATAGACTTCGCGGTAGACGAATCGTCTTCAACCAATAAAACGCGCATAAAGTAACCCCTTGAAATTGTTAGTTTTTGAAAATGGCCTTGTTAACCTTTATTAATATATCTTAACAAATATTAACGTAGGCCACAAATTCTTTTGTGCCTTTTTGTGATCTGTTTTCTGCGCGCTTATGGTGTTAAACTATATGTAGAGTCAATTTTATAAGAGTTTTCTAATTTTTCATGGATCGATTATCTGACAAAGCCAAGGCTGCCGTAACACTTTTGCCCGACAAAGAGGTCTATGGCGAGGTCACGAAGATCCTCGGCCTTTTGGTTGAGATCGTTGGCTTCGGTCAAAATCTTTCCATCGGCTCCATGGTGTATTTGCGCCCGAATGATTTAATTGATGTGCCCTGTGAGGTCGTCGGCTTTAGAGACGGCCACGCGCTGCTTATGCCATTTGGCACATTGGAGGGGATCGGTCTGGGTTGTAAGGCAGTCATTCAAGAAAAAGCGCCCGTTATCCGTCCTGATGATTCATGGCTAGGTCGCGTAATTAATGGTCGGGCGGAGGCGATTGATGGCCTTGGCCCATTGCGTCTTGGCGGTCATCCCGTTCCACTTAAAAATAAACCACCACCGCCACATTCAAGGCAGCGCATGGGAAAACAGCTTGATCTAGGCGTGCGCACCGTGAACTCATTCCTCGCCACATGCCAGGGGCAGCGAATGGGCATTTTCTCTGGTTCCGGCGTTGGTAAATCGGTGCTGCTCTCAATGATGGCGCGCTATACTGACGCCGATGTTTCCGTGATTGGTCTGGTGGGGGAGCGTGGTCGAGAGGTGCAAGAATTCTTGGAAGATGATTTGGGCCCTGACGGTCTTGCGCGCTCTGTCGTTGTTGTTGCAACAGGCGACGAGCCCGCATTAATGCGCAGGCAGGCCGCCTATATAACGCTGTCTATTGCTGAGTATTTCCGTGATCAGGGCAAAAACGTTTTGTGCTTGATCGACTCCGTCACCCGCTTTGCCATGGCGCAGCGCGAAATCGGACTAAGCGCAGGGGAGCCACCAACATCAAAGGGTTACCCGCCGACAACATTTGGTGAGCTAGCCAGATTGCTTGAGCGCGCCGGACCAGGTGCGCAGGGGCAGGGCTCAATCACGGGGCTATTCTCCGTTTTGGTGGAGGGTGACGATCACAATGAACCAATCTCCGATGCGGTGCGCGGTATTGTTGATGGGCATATCGTAATGCAGCGCGAAATTGCAGATCGCGGTCGCTATCCCGCGATTAATGTTTTGAAGTCTGTGTCGCGCGCCATGCCCGCCGCATTGACGGAGCAGCAAAATCAAATCATCCGCCGCGCAAAACAAATCATCACCACGTACGAAGATATGGCGGAGCTGATCCGTCTTGGCGCCTACCGCCGCGGAAGTGACCCAGAGGTTGATAATGCCATCGCCATTTATCCGCAAATTGAAGAGTTCCTGTCCCAGCACAAAGACGAGCAAACCATGATCGAAGAAGGGTTTGAGCGTTTGGGAACGATCATCGGCATGCCGTATCTAAGCGAAGCCTATATGAGTAACGACCTACCTGGATACGATGCTGAGTTTGAGGCATTGGTTCGGCAGCAACCAAATGAAAAACCGCCTGAGCAAGAAGCCGCACCCGTTATAGAGGAAGATGAGCAACCATCGCCAGATGAGTTCATAGAAAAATCCCCCTTCACCGCGATCAACAAAGCCAACAAGGATAATGAGCCAGAGGTAAATGATGGCTGATCTTGATCCGCTAATCCGCGTGCGTAAACATGTTATCGACCAGAAACAAAAATTTCTGGCGGAGTTATATCGCCAGGCAGAAGAAATGGATAACCAGAAGAATACCATGCTAGATCAGTTGGATATTGAGCAAGAAAAGGTCAAGGAAATGGGCGTGGAAATGCTGTCTTATTTTGGCCCCTATACCAAAGCCGTTAAAGAGCGCGTATCAGACATTGATGAGGCGCTTGTTACATTGGATACCCGCATAGAAATCGCGCGCGACGACTTGCGCGAAGCCTTTGCCGAATGGAAAAAAATCGAAATTACGTAAGAGCGCCGTGAAGATGAAGAGACCAAAGAACAAAACCGCAAAGATTCTAATGAGTTGGATGAAGTCGGTTTGGAGATTTTTCGCCGTAACCAAGAAGAGCGCTAAACAACAACCTCGTTTTCACGCTCATCGGCAACATTAATTTTCACCCATTGGTCTGACTGGTTTTGAAAGCTCAGCTCCCCACCCACATCGGTTTTAGAAAGCGCTTCCGTGTAACTACGGCGCATATCCATTTTCATGGCTTCGGTGAAATGTTGTTCGGTGCGTAAAATCACATCAAGGCGCGCATTGCGAAACAGGCCATCAACTTGAACGGGGCCCATCTGTGACAAATTTAAATCAAAGACAAACCGCGTTTGCTTATTGTTACTTGCGCCATCATCGCCAGCTTGATCTTCGTTGCGATAAAAAAGCGCCATGCGCTGCATATCGTTATCCATGAACATCGGCAGCGGCAGGGCGCGCCATTCTTGGCTAACCGGTTCCGATGCCATGCGGCTTAGGATGCTGCTTTCTTGCCCGATGCGCGACAGCAAATTACCGCGCCCCTCTCGCCTTAAAATATCCATTGTTTTATCACCCAGCCAACTGCCAATATCGCCCGAGCGTACAGCCGCCAAAAAGAACAAAGCCGCAGGGGTGAATTGTGCGGGCGTCGCGGGGGATGATGTAATGTTGCTCATGACCTGCGCGGCTGCTGGGTTAATTTGTGTCAGCGCAACTTGAAGATCTTGTAATAGCGGCCAAGCCCCCGGCGTTAGCATGGTTGATATAGTCGGCGGCGCTGCGATAACTGGCGCGGCAGGCAGCGCCCCTTGCGGCGTTAATTGTAGCTGCGTTCCCGCTGGTAAATCTGGTGATGGAATATGCAACGTGAAGTTTTGCAGCTCACCGCTTTGCGGTGAAAAAATACTTAGAACCGGAAGGCTCTGCGCAGTTTTACCACTAACCACCGCGGGCAATGATCCTGCGCGCACAGCTTCCGTAATCGTGGGCGCAGACGCTCTAGGCGTGTTTTGCGCCTCAGCTTTAGGATCAACAATTTCTGCCGCGGCCTTGCCGACAGATTCAATGCGCGCCTTGAATGAAGTATCAGTGGACTCTGCAGCTTCCGCTAATGCGCTCTGCGTTGGAAGGGCGGGGGCTGCTGGATTTAGGTTGATGGTTTGCGCGCTGGGAAGGGCGTTTGCACCTGCGGCCTCAAAAGAAAGGGAACTCGCTGGAATATTTTGGAGCGCGCTTTGCGTCGGTGCTGGGTTTGTCTCGCTAGTAAAAAACGACAGCGCTGTTTCTACAACGGACGGCGCACTGGCGGGTGCGGGCGTAACAATATCGATATTTACGGCGCTGGTTTGCGGTGCGCTTAAATTCACGGCCTGACTTGGCGCACTTTGTGTGACTTGAGCAATAACTTCCGCGGCTATGTTGGTTGCGGGCACGGTGGCCGCAGGTGCGGATGTAACAACTTCCGCAGAAATTGGCGCCGTCGTCACTGGCGTTGCAATTGTTTGCAGCTG
>CAKZMN010000140.1 GCA_937128575.1 uncultured Alphaproteobacteria bacterium
CATAAAACGCTTCAAATGTATAAGGACCTGCTCAAAAAGCATGGCGATGATATCGCGGCGCTTATTCTTGAGCCTTTGGTTTTGGGCGCGGATGGTATGAAGACCTATAGCCCCGACACGCTGAAGCAGCTCTATGATTTGTCGAAGGAGCACGGCGTTCTTTTGATCGCGGATGAAGTTATGACGGGCTTTGGACGTACGGGCACCAAATTCGCGTGCGAGCAGGCGGGCATTACGCCGGATATCGTTTGTTTGTCCAAGGGGCTGACGGGCGGGTTTTTACCGATGGGCGCGACGCTATGTACGCGCGATATTTACAAGGCGTTTTATCAAAAAGACCGCGCTAAAACATTTTTCCATTCGACCTCTTTTACCGGAAACCCGCTGGCTTGCGTCGCCGCATCTGCAAATTTAGATTTGTGGGAAGAAGAGCCGGTGATGAAACAAATCACTGATATTGCGAAGTCGCACGAGCGTGCCAAGCAATGGTTTGATGCGCGTCCGGATGTGTCTGAAATTCGAACGCTGGGCACTATTTTTGCGCTGGATATTCCCGACAGCACAAATGGGTATTTGTCTGGCGTTGGGCCCGTGCTATATGATTTCTTTCTGGAGCATGACGTGCTCTTGCGTCCGATTGGCAATACGGTATATATATTGCCACCCTATTGCGTAACACAAAAAGATTTGGATTTGATCTATGACACACTCTGGCGATCCTTGGACCACCTCCGGGATGAAAGACAAGAACAAGCAGCATGAGGCGCCATTTCGCGCTTTCCTGACTGAACTTGTCCAAAAACCATCGGAACATGCAAAATTCATGAACATGCTTTCATTGCTGGAGCATATGGGTAGCCGTAAAATTATGGTTTCGCAGATGAACAGGCATGAAACCATGGATTTGGACACGCTTCAGCATTTGGCCGAAGAAGCGCGCCACGCCTTTTTCTTTAAACGCCAGGCGGAGCGCATGGCTGGGCACGCCCTTGATGGTTGGGTTGATGAGAATACAATGCACCGTAAACCCGCTATGATGTATTTTGGTCGCTTGGACGCTGGGATCAGCAAGCGCGTGACGGGTGATGATCCATCCGATCTGGATAATCAGGCCTATCCTTGGGTGTCGCTTATTATTGAGCTTCGCGCGTGCTGGATTTATCACATTTACCACGAAGTTTTGGACAAGTCAGATGTGACGCTGTCCCTCAAAAGCTTGCTGGCGGAAGAAGATAAGCATTTAGCAGAGATGTTTGAGATGGTCGGTGAAAATACGGCGTTTCTTCAGGAGCTATGTGATTATGAGACCGCTTTATTTGGCAAATTATGGTCACAATTCCAGTCCTCTATGGATATAGCTGAAGCCGCGTAACTTTGCGCTTCCCCCTATATTTCCACCTGTGCTAGGCTTTGATTCCGCAAAGGCAGATTTAGTTTAATTTTTTTAAAGTAACGGATATTTTCTTATGAAACTTACCATTGAACGTGCAGCTCTTCTTCGATCACTTAATCATGTGCAAAGCGTTGTTGAGCGCCGCAATACCATCCCCATCTTGTCCAATGTTTTGATAAAGGCCGAGGATGGTGTGCTGTCTCTGGCTACCACTGACATGGATCTAGAGATTAACGAATCGGTTGCGGCAAATGTTGCGACTGCTGGTTCTACCACGGCGCCTGCGCATACATTACATGACATTATTCGTAAATTCCCAGATGGCGCGGATGTTGAGCTTGAGCTTAACGCCGAAGGTACGCAGATGAGCGTTAAATCTGGTCGTTCACAATTTAAACTAAGCTGTCTTCCAATTGTTGATTTCCCTGAAATTGGCACGGGCGATTTAGGCACTCAGCTTTCTATCCCTGCTGCAGATTTGCGCGCATTGATCGACCGCACAAAATTCGCGATGAGCACGGAAGAAACACGTTATTACCTGAACGGTATTTATTTGCACGAAGCCGAGCAAGAAGGCGTTCAAGTTCTGCGCGCGGTTGCCACAGACGGTCACCGTTTGGCTCGTTTTGAGATGCCTCTTCCAGAGGGTGCATCTGGCATGCCGGGCGTTATTATTCCGCGCAAGGCGATTGGGGAGCTGCGTAAGCTTATTGATGAAGCAGCGGACGCTATTCAAATTAATTTATCCGAGAGTAAAATTCGTTTTACCTTTGATCATGTTGTGCTGACATCCAAATTGATTGATGGCACGTTCCCTGATTATCAACGCGTTATCCCAGAGGGTAATGACAAAATTGTTGAGGTTGATCCCAAAATCTTCACGCGCGCAATTGACCGTGTATCGACTATTTCTGATGGTAAGTCACGCGCATTGAAAATCAGTCTTCAGGGCAAGCAAATGACGCTTTCCGCTAGCTCCGCCGAATCAGGTAGCGCTACAGAAGAGCTTGAAGTGAATGGCGAGACGGATATCGAAATTGGTTTCAATGCCAAATATTTGCTTGATATCACATCACAAATTGAGGGAGAGGGCTGCCGCCTGACTTTGGCAGACGCCGCATCTCCAACGATTATTCAAGATAATAGCGACCCTTCTGCGCTATATGTTTTGATGCCTCTTCGTGTGTAGATGAGTGTCTTGGGTAGAGACTTTAAAACTTCATAACTTTCGCTGTTACAGCGCCGCCACGTTTGATGGTTTGGCTAATGGGCTGATCGTGCTTTATGGTGCGAATGGCGCGGGGAAGACCAATGCGCTGGAGGCGGTTTCTATGTTGTCGCCCGGTCGCGGTTTGCGCAGCGCGCGGGTTCATGAAATTCAATGTAATCAATCTTCTGCGCCGTGGGCGGTATCTTCCAAGGTAACGGATAAGTATGGCAGCATTCGGCTTGGCACTGGTATTGAGGCCGGCGCTAGAAAGCGCATTGTGCGGATTAACGGCGAAAATGCCCGCGGGCAAAATGCGCTGGCGGAGCATGTGGCTTGTGTTTGGCTGACCCCACAGATGGATAGATTGTTTCTCGATTCCTCTAGAGAGCGCCGTAAATTTCTTGATCGTCTTGTGTTTGCGTTTGACCCTGGTCATTCGGGCCGCGTTACGCGCTATGAAAATGCTATGCGGCAGCGCTCTAAATTATTACAAGATGGCGCTGGTGATCCGGCTTGGCTCGAATCGCTTGAGGCGCAAATGGCGGAGACGGGCGTTGCCATTTCTGCAGCGCGCCTTGATTTTATTCAACGTCTTCAGGAATCGTGCACCAATTCTGATCATGCGCATTTTCCTCTATCTCATTTAAATGCCAAGGGCACGGTGGAGGAGCTGTTGCAAAACGCGCCCGCGCTGGAGGTGGAGGATATGTTTAAGTATCAGCTCTCCGAATCGCGCGGCGTAGATATGCTCACGGGCGGGGCGGCAACGGGGCCGCATAAATCTGACCTGTCTGTGCGCTATGCCGAAAAAAATATGGTGGCGGATCAATGCTCAACGGGGGAGCAAAAGGCGTTGCTGATCGGTATTGTGCTGGCGCATGCGCGCTTAATTACGGCCGAGCGCGGCAGTCCGCCTATCTTGTTGCTCGATGAGGTCGCGGCGCATTTGGACGAGACGCGGCGCGCGGCGCTTTATGATTTGCTGATTGATTTGGGTGGTCAAGTTTGGCTGACCGGCACGGATTATTCGTTGTTCAAAGCCATTGAAGGCAAGGCGCAATTTTTTGAAATTGAACAAGCCGGCGTGAAGGCGGCTTAAATCAAAGCGGCTCTTTTTATGCCGCCGAGCCGGCCATGATTTTTTGTTGGAATTCCATTAATAGCTTGATGAGTAGGTCGTTATGCTCGGGCAGGCTGGGGGATATGCGGATGCAGCTTTGTGTCATTGGCTTGTCAGTGAAGTCCCGCAATATAACGCCCTTTGCGGCGCAATGCTCAATAAATTCTTTGGCGCTTTTCATGCGGATGAGTAGGAAATTAGCGTCTGATGGGTAGATATGCTCGACAAGCTCACTTGCGCTGAAGTGGGTGAATAGTCGGTCGCGTTCTGCCAAAAGTGTTTGAATGTTTTCTTGCGCTTTTTTCTGAATCTCTGGCTGCATTACTTTCATTGCCGCTTGAATTGAGGAGGTCGGCAGGGGGTAGGCGTCTAGGGATTTGCTGCGGACCAATTGAATGAAATCTTCATCCGCGCAGAGGAGCGATCCCATGCGCGCGCCCGCCAGAGCGTAGGATTTTGACAGGGTGCGCAAAATTATAAGGTTGGGCACGTTTGGTAATTCTGGCGCTAATGAGCCGTCCTTCGAAAATTCGGCATATGTTTCATCCAAAATAACGATGGCGCGCCCCTGAATCGCGGCGCATAGATCTAGGATGTCTTTATGCGCGAAAGGCGTTCCTGTCGGGTTGTTTGGGTTGCAAATAAAGACGAGCTTTACGTCATCATCTTTTGCGGTTTCGGTAATTTTGGCGGAATCTAATTTAAAGGTGCCGTTCGTTTCTATTAATGGAACTTCTTTTAGTTTTGCGGGCATAACGCTCGCGCTTCTGCTGTACATGCCGAATGTGGGCGGGCAAATGATTATGCTGTCTTTGTGGGGTTCGCAGAATAAATTGCTGAGCACAACGATGGCCTCATCGGCGCCGCGTGTCATGACGATCTGTTCTGGTAGGGCGCCGTAAAGATTGGCGTAACCCTCTAGTAAGGCGGTTGGTTGCGGCGGTGGATAG
>CAKZMN010000141.1 GCA_937128575.1 uncultured Alphaproteobacteria bacterium
AAGATCTAGGATTAAACGAAAAGCTTTTAAAAGCAATCGCGGAATGCGGTTATGACTCACCAACGCCGATTCAGGAAAAGGCGATACCGCTTGTTTTGATGGGGCGTGATGTTGTGGGTTTGGCGCAAACAGGCACAGGTAAGACTGCGGGCTTTACGCTTCCTATGATCGAAATTCTCGAGGGTGGCCGCGCCAAGGCGCGCATGCCGCGCTCGCTCATTCTTTCCCCCACGCGTGAACTCGCGGCGCAGATTGCTGAGAATTTTGACACCTATGGCAAGTACGGCAAGCTTGAGAAGGCTTTGCTTGTGGGCGGGGTGTCTATGGATAAGCAGATTAAAAAGCTGGATCGCGGTGTGGATGTTTTGATTGCAACGCCGGGCCGTATGCTTGATTTGTTTGAACGCGGTAAGATTTTGCTGACCGACATCAAGATTTTGGTGATTGATGAAGCCGACCGCATGCTGGATATGGGTTTTATTCCCGATATTGAGAAGATTGTTTCTAAGCTTTCCCCTATGCGTCAGACGCTTTTGTTCTCCGCCACTATGCCGGACGAGATTAGCCGCCTGACCAAAAAATTCTTGAGCAACCCGAAAGAAGTTGCCGTTGCGCAGAAATCCTCGACCTCTAAAAACGTTAAGCAGTTTTTGGTATGGACAGACAAGCGCAAGAAGAACGAGTTGCTACATACTATTATTCAACAAGAAGATGTGAAGAATGCCTTTGTGTTTTGTAATCGTAAGCGCGATATTGGGGCATTGACCAAGTTTTTGCAGGCGCGCAACTACGCTGCGCAGGAAATGCATGGCGATATGGCGCAATCTGCGCGTATGAATGTGCTTGAGGATTTTAAAGAAGGTAAAGTTAGCCTGCTTGTTTGTTCGGACGTTGCTGGGCGCGGGATTGATGTTGATGATATTTCCCACGTGTTCAATTATGACGTGCCGTTTAATGCGGACGATTATGTTCACCGCATTGGTCGCACGGGGCGCGCCGGAAATGAAGGCCGTACATGGATGATGGCGACCAAAGAAGAAGGCAAGTATGTTGATCAGATCAAGAAGTTGATCAAGATGGATATTGAAGAGCCCGATGTTAAGGGCGCGGCAAAGTCGCAATCGACCCCTTATAAATCAGACAAGCCTGCACCGAAAAAGGATGTGGAGAGCAAGGCTAAAGACAATAAGGCCAATGATACTAAGCCAGCGGAGAATAAGAAGGTTGAAGAAAAAAAGCCTGCGCCGCAGAAAAACCCTAAGAACAACCAGCGCAATAATAAACCAGCGGAAAAACTGGAGCCGATCCGTCAGGTTGATAATAGACGTGAGAACCTCAGCGAAAATAACGATCAAGAGATCGATGTAAATGAAGGATCTGGGGTTGGTTTCGGTAGTG
>CAKZMN010000142.1 GCA_937128575.1 uncultured Alphaproteobacteria bacterium
TAATAAAGCGACGTGCCGCGAATGGCTTCGGATGCGTTGCGATCCTCACATCCGTCAATCTGCGCGAGTATATATCTGCCTAGGGGGTTTTTAAGGGTAACGGAAACGGTATCGTTGCCGTTTGCCGCCGTAAACAAATTCCCCTCCAGCAATGAAGCATCATCACCAAAGGGTAGGATTTTAACCAGCCCCTTCACGCCGTGCGGTGCGACAATTTTGCCAAGGCACACACGTTTAGGGGGCTGATTTTGTTCATTATTCGCCATGGGGCAAAGTTACTCTGCTTTTGCTTCTTCTTCAGCAGGCGCATCTTCGGCTTTAGCTTCCTCAGCAGGAGCTTCTTCCGCAGGTGCAGCCTCAGCTTCAGCGGCTGGCGCTTCAGCTTCTGCAGGTGCATCAGTCGCAGCTTCTTCAGCAGCAGGTGCTTCTTCAGCTGGCGCTTCAGCAGCTTCCTTGGCGGCTTCTTGAGCAGCTTTTTCAGCTTTTTCAGCTTCTTTAGCTTCTGTCGCTGCTTCTTTAGCGGCTTCCGCTGCAGCTTCTTGCTTCTCAGCTTTATCGGCGATGCGTAGCTTTGTCTTTTCAGACTGGGCTGATTTGTTTGGACGATCTGGTTGAGCAGGCATGTCTAGTATACCGGCTTTACCAAGGAAAATCGCTACACGCTCGGACGGCTTCGCGCCTTCACCAAGCCAATATTCAACACGTTCTTTGTTCAACGTCACGCGCTGTTCATTTTCGTCATTCAAAAGTGGGTTGTATGTACCCAAACGCTCGATGTAGCGGCCATCACGCGGCATGCGCTTGTCGGCTACGACGATACGGTAAAATGGACGGTTACGACGTCCGCCTCTTGATAGTCTCATTGCTAGTGCCATTTGGTTTTCTCCTTTAAGTTAAATCAAAATTGTCAGTCACTAATTACTTATCGCTTCTTCTTCTTGCGATTTTTTTTCGTTCCACCATGTGATGGAGCCGAATTCCCTAATAACCCAGATAAATCACTGGGTAGTCCCGCGCCAGGGGCGAGTCCGCCGCCTGCTGCAAACGGGTTGGGGCCTAAGCCGCCCGCATTATCTTCTAAAGACGCCATATCTGCGCCCAAACCATCGGGGTCCATGCTCTGGGCCATAAGCTCTAGCTCATCCGCTTTACCGCCCATAAGGCCCTTCATTTGCTTCATCATGCCGCCCATGCCCATTTTCTTCATGCGCTTCATCATGGTCTGCATCTGCTTAAGCTGTTTCACGATCTTGTTGATCTCTTGAACGGACGTGCCTGAACCCGCCGCAATACGTTTCTTACGTGACGCGTTGAGCAATTCCGGCTTCTCGCGCTCGGCTTTGGTCATGGAGAAGATAATCGCTTCTTGTTTCTTAACCATGCTGTCATCAACGCCAGCTTCTTCAAGCTGTCCCGCCATACTGCCAAGTCCCGGCAGCATCTTCATCATCGCGCCCATGCCGCCCATTTTCTTCATTTGCTGCATCTGGGACAAAAGGTCATTAAAATCGAATTGGCCTTTTTTGAACTTCTTGGCCATGCGCTCGGCTTCGGCCTGATCAACGGTTTCCGCGGCCTTTTCAACCAAGGAAACAATGTCGCCCATACCCAAAATACGTCCGGCAATACGGTCGGGGTGAAACGCTTCAATCTCTGTCCACTTCTCACCAATACCAAGCAGCTTAATCGGCTTGCCCGTTACGGCCTTCATCGACATGGCCGCGCCGCCGCGCGCATCACCATCAACGCGGGTCAGCATAATGCCGGTAAGCCCCACGGTTTCGTTAAACGCCTTGGCGGTTTGCACCGCGTCTTGCCCCGTCATCGCATCGGCAACTAGTAATGTTTCAACCGGATTGGCGATCTTTTGAATAGCGGCGGCCTCTGCCATCATCTCTTCATCAATCGATAGACGACCCGCCGTATCCAGCATCACAACGTCATATCCGCCCTTGCGGGCTTCATCCATCGCACGTTTTGCGATATCAACAGGCTGCTGGCCTTCAACGATGTCTAATGTATCGATTTGAGTTTGCTCACCTAGCTGTTTTAGCTGCTCTTGCGCGGCGGGGCGATAAACATCCAAAGATGCCATCAGCACCTTCTTCTTATGCTTCTCAGTTAGGAGCTTGGAAATCTTAGCGGTAGATGTTGTTTTACCGGAACCCTGCAGGCCCACCATAAGATACGCACAAGGCGCGCTGGCAAATTGCAATTCCTGCGCTTCACTACCCAGCATTTCAACAAGAGCGTCATGAACGATCTTAATGACCTGCTGGCCGGGATTGACGCCTTTGACGATATCTTCGCCAACGGCTTTGTCCTTAATAGTACTGATAAAGTCTTTCACAACCGGAAGCGCAACATCAGCCTCCAGCAAAGCCACGCGGATTTCACGGCTAACAGCCATAACGTCATTCTCACTAAGAGAGCCTTTGCCTCTTAGCTTAGAAAATACGCCGCCTAACTTTTCGCTCAAACTATCAAACATCTATAGCAATAACCTCAAATAGCACTTTAGCCACAGTGAGCGTAAATTCGCCGACTGCGGTATACCTGGTCCCCGAAAGACCTTGGGCACTGAAAAATAAAGCTTTCAGTGGAAATTTGAGTGGAAAATATGCATATTACTCTCGCATGTCAAGGAAAAGGAACATTTGATGCAATTTTTGAAAATGCACGGCATTGGTAACGACTTCGTAATTATCGACCAGAGAGCGGGGCGAGAAGCCATTGCTCCTGCGCAAATTAAACTTATCTGTGATCGGCGCCGCGGCGTCGGCGCTGATCAACTGATCGTGATGGAGCCTTCTGATCATGCGGATCTGTTCATGCGGATCTATAACCCAAACGCGTCCGAGGCCGAGGCCTGCGGTAACGCAACGCGCTGCGTGGCGCATTTTTACATGAGCGAACAAAAAACAGATAGCTGCGTCATTGAAACCGTAGTGGGGCAGTTGCCCGCGCGCATGGTTGCTGCTGATCAAATAGAGGTCGATATGGGTGCCCCAATAAGCATCCAAGACACCAACCTCGGCCCAGGCATGGCCTATGAGCCGTTGCTGGTGAATATGGGCAACCCGCACTGCGTTTTCTTCGTTGATGATGCAGAGGAGATCGCGATAGAGCATTTAGGGCCATCCGTTGAACATCACGAGATATTCGATCACGGCGCAAACGTAGAATTCGCCAACATCCAAACCGATGGCTCCATTCGCGTGCGTGTTTGGGAGCGGGGCGCGGGCGTAACCGAGGCCTGCGGCTCTGGCGCATGCGCCGTGTTCGCCGCCGCAATCAGCCGTGGTTTTGTCAAAGATAAGGCCACAATCCAGATGGATGGCGGCCTGTTATCTATGGTCCAGCGCGAGGTTGATGGTCACATTCTAATGACCGGCCCCGTCAGCTATGTATTTAAAGGGCAGTTTAGTGCTTAAATACGGCTATGCGCAAAAGCATGAGCGTTTTCTGCGGCATCTTTGACTGAGGTAAATGTCTTTCTCCAAGGCTTACCATCGGGTGCAATTTTGCCAACTTCAAGGCTCTCTTCGGGGGTAGGCATGGCATCGGAAAGCATTCCGGGGTAACCCATTGTCGAACTAGCGTTGAAATCATTCATTGTTGTTTTTTCTTCGTTTTGCATCTTGCACCTTCAATATATAATAAAATTTCATGGTTATGTAATGTGGGTAAGGTGTCTTTGTCAAGGAATTTGACGAATTAAACGAATAAAGATAAAACTCGCCCATGAGCACGCGGCAGCCCCAAAATAACGTAGAGCTAGTGACCTTTGGTTGTCGCTTGAATACCTATGAGTCAGAGGTAATGCGCGGCCACGCCAAAAAAGCGGGCATGGAAGACGCAATCATCTTCAATACCTGTGCTGTGACCAAAGAGGCGGAGCGTCAAGCTCGCCAAGCTATACGTAAGGCGCGCCGTGAAAACCCAGATAAAAAAATTATTGTCACGGGCTGCGCTTCTCAAATTGATCCTGATAGTTACGCTTCCATGGAAGAAATTGATCAAATCATCGGCAATGACCTCAAGCTAAAGCCCGAAACATGGGGTGTGCGCCATAATGACAAGGTCTTGGTCAATGATATTATGGAGGTCAAGGAAACCGCCGGGCACTTGGTGGAGGGCTTCGAAGATCGCTCCCGCGCGTTCCTGCAGGTGCAAAATGGCTGTGATCACCGCTGTACCTTTTGCATTATTCCCTATGGCCGTGGCAATTCACGCTCCGTACCTATTGGTGTGATTGCGGAGCAAACCCGAAGCTTAGTCGAGCAGGGCTATAACGAAATCGTATTCACCGGTGTAGACGTTACCTCATATGGTCCCGATTTACCGGGCAGTCCCACATTCGGGCAAATGATCCGCCGCGTTTTGGCGCTTGTGCCGGAGCTGCCACGTTTAAGGCTTTCATCACTCGATCCAGTCGAAATTGACGATGATCTATGGCGTTTAATCGCCGAAGAGCCCCGTTTAATGCCGCATTTGCACCTTTCGCTGCAGGCGGGGGATGATATGGTTCTAAAACGCATGAAAAGACGCCACTTGCGCGCTGATGCCATCGAAATGTGCCGCAGAGCGCGTGAATATCGCCCTGATATCGCCTTTGGCGCGGATATTATCGCTGGATTCCCTACTGAAACCGATGAAATGTTCCAAAACACACTCGATATAGTGGAGGAATGCGACTTAACCTTCCTGCATATATTCCCCTATTCGGAGCGCGAGGGCACGCCCGCCGCCAAAATGCCGCAAGTGGAGCAAGCTATTCGTAAAGCGCGCGCCAAATTACTGCGCGAAGCAGGAAAGGTGCAGCTACAAAAATTGCTCAGAAACAACTTAAATAAAGAGGTGCAAGTTGTTGTGGAAAAAGGAAATAATGGCCGTTCTGAAAACTTCTCACCCGTAAAGCTGTCCGGTGATTTATCCGCAGGATCGCTCGTAACTGTGCGTACAACGGCAATTGACGGAGACTTCCTGCGCGCAGATGTGCTTTAATATTTTCGGATTTAATACGAAGAAAGACCAGTAATGTTTTCTTGGCTTAAGAAAAAAATAAAGAAGAAGGATCAGCAAGAAGAGCAGCAGCAAGATGTTGTTGAAGAAAGCCCCATTCCCGAAGAGGAAGTGCTTGACGAGCACCCTCTCATACTCGATCCCCCTGCAGAGCCAGAGCCAGAGCCAGAGCCAGAGCCAGAGCCAGAGCCAGAGCCAGAGCCAGAGCCA
>CAKZMN010000143.1 GCA_937128575.1 uncultured Alphaproteobacteria bacterium
GAGGAAGCGGCATGAAAGCCATGATTGCCCTGTCTAGAGAAATGGGCCTCGTTGACTCTGATAATGCGGCTTATATGGCCCCCATGAAAGAATGGAATAGAGCAGTCGAAAAACTAGACCTAGAGGGGCGCAACCTACATGATTTGGGACGCGGAAGACTTCTTGTGCGAACCCCAGATAAAATTGAAGAATTTTATAAAATTTTGAAAAGCAAAGATAAAGATGGATCAATAAAAGCGTTTAGTACTGATAAAGTTAAAATTATTGATGGCAGCCTTGATGACTACTTAGCCGAACAAAGAAGCAGTGGGTATTGCGGCAGCATCAATTTTGATCTTGAAGTCGACTTAGGTAAAGGCCGCGTGGGCACGATTGAAATGCAATTAATGCCGCGAGACTACGTTGAAACATACGATATGTCACATCACTTATTTAAAATGATACGCTCCTTACAGGAAATCCCCCCAATGTGGCGATCAGAAGAACAAAGCAAAGTGCTTTCTGCGTTAAAAACGGCAAATGCCGCCCTATTTGATGAAGTCGCAGAACGACATGGCTTTATTGAACTTCGAAAAAAGCCATACGAACAGATAGACCAAAAGAAACTCTCTGACGTGAATGAAATTCTTGATCGAATAAGAACGGAGATTGACCATCTTCCTGGACGAAAATTGAAATGGAGAGAGGGCACACAAACTGCGCTCACATTTGCAAAAACTTCTGTTCTCAATAAGTTTTTAGCTAATCCTAAAAATTCTTCACCGACGCTAGACAATGACAAAGTTTAACTAGCTAAGCTACCTTCAATCGCACTCACAGCATCATTTGCCGCCTCTGCGTTTGGGCCTCCGGCTTGTGCCATGTCGGGACGGCCGCCACCGCCTTTACCACCCAGCGCTTCTGACCCAACCTTCACTAAATCAACAGCGCTTAATTTTTCAGTTAAATCTTGCGTAACGCCGATCACGATTGAGGCCTTGCCATCGTTTGTTGCGACAAGCGCTACAACGCCGCTGCCGATTTGTTTTTTCAGTGTATCGGCCATAGGTTTTAAATCCTTGGGCGGAAAGCCTTCCAGAACCTTACCAATAAACTTCATGCCGCTGATTTCTTTAATCTCCGCATCAGAGGTTTGTGCACCTTGATTTCGGCGCTCTTCAGATATTTCCTTTTGCAGACGCTTGTTATCTTGTACCAACGCGCCCTGATCTGAGCCCGCGCCATCGCCCGGCTGCCCACCTAATTCAACAAGTTCATCACGTAGCTTCTGATTTTCGTTTTGTAGTCTTTCGATCTCGGCCTGAGCCGCATCAGCCTTGCCAGCCAAATATGCATCAACGCGCGCGCCTGTTACGGCTTCTAAGCGACGAATACCGGACGATAATGCCCCTTCGGATGTAATTTTAAATGCGCCGATATCGCTTGTATTTTTCACGTGCGTACCGCCACAGAGTTCAATGGAAAATTGCTTGTTACCATCCTGTGTGCCCATCATTACAACGCGCACTTCGTCATCATATTTTTCACCGAACAGCGCCATGGCGCCTGTTTCACGAGCCTCATCGATCCCCATCACGCGCGTCTCAACGGCTGTTCCTGCTTTGATTTCAGCGTTCACAATTTCTTCGACTTGCGCGATTTCCTCAGCGCTTACGCCTTTGGTATGAGATACATCAAAGCGCGTACGCTCTGCATCTTGCAGTGAGCCCTTCTGAGAAACGTGATCACCAAGAACGCGGCGGAGCGCTTCATGCATCAAATGCGTCACAGAATGATTAGATTCGATAGCGGTGCGGCGCGCATGACCTATCTCTAAATGCATACTTTCACCTATTATGATTGATCCTTCAACCATGTAGCCTTCATGCACCCATAATTTATCAAGCTTTTTAATGGTATTGGTTACTTTAAATACCCCCCCCTCGCCTAACGCATCAGACGTAGTTATAACACCCGTGTCACCAACTTGGCCGCCAGATTCCGCGTAAAAAGGCGATTGATTAAAGACAAGAAAGCCTTTATCACCTTTTTTCATTCCTATTAATAACTTACTTTCTCCTCCATATTCACCAATATGAAGAACTTTGCCCTCCGCCCTTTCTTTGTCGTAGCCAAGAAATTCAGTTGGCGCGCATTTCTCAAGGATTTCGAACCAAATTTTTTCGTCTACAACATCTCCACTGCCGCTCCATGCGGCGCGAGCTTTTGTTTTTTGTTCATCCATGCAGGCGGCAAAGCCGTCTGTATCCACCTCAATACTTTGTGCGCGCAGAGCGTCCTGCGTTAGATCAAGAGGAAAGCCGAATGTGTCATATAATTTAAATGCCACGTCACCGGGAAATTTAGCGCCGCTGGCGAGCTTTTCAGTTTCTTCATCTAATATCTTAAGCCCGCGATCTAGCGTTGTTTTAAAACGCTTCTCTTCGGATTCTAATATTTGAACAATTAAGCTTTCTGCGCGCCCAAGCTCTGGATACGCCTCACCCATTTTAGAAAGCAGCGTTGGGAAGAGCTTATACATTAATGGGTCTTGCGCGCCCATAAGATGCGCGTGGCGCATACCGCGGCGCATAATACGGCGCAGCACATAGCCGCGCCCCTCGTTTGACGGCAAAACGCCATCGGCGATGAGAAAACTGGCGGCGCGGATGTGATCGGCAATCACTTTATGCGAAGCGCTTTCAACGTCATGGCTGGTAAGGTCTGCGCTATGCTCAATTAAAGCGCGCATAATATCGATGTCGTAATTATTGTTACTGCCCATCAATGTGGCGGCAATGCGCTCCAATCCCATGCCCGTATCAACACATGGCATAGGAAGATCTACTGTTTCGTTTACATCAATTTGCTCATACTGCATGAAGACGTTGTTCCAAATTTCGATGAAGCGGTCGCCATCTTCCTCCGGGCTTCCCGGTGGGCCGCCCCAGATATGTTCGCCATGGTCATAGAAAATTTCGGTACAAGGCCCGCACGGGCCCGTATCACCCATGCGCCAGAAATTATCATCGGTCGCGATACGGATGATTTTATCGTCAGAAAATCCTGTGACTTTTTTCCAAATCTCTGCCGCTTCTTCGTCAGTAGAATGAACCGTTACCAGAAGTTTTTCTGCGTCGAGAGCAAAGT
This sequence comes from uncultured Alphaproteobacteria bacterium, assembly GCA_937128575.1. Taxonomy (GTDB): domain Bacteria; phylum Pseudomonadota; class Alphaproteobacteria; order Micavibrionales; family Micavibrionaceae; genus JAGRKE01. The sequence goes on from CAKZMN010000143.1 coordinate 3,130, forward strand.
TTTTCGTGCAAAGTTCCCACGCAAACGCAATCGCCTCTTCCTTGAAATAATCACCGAAGGAGAAATTACCGAGCATTTCAAAAAATGTGTGGTGGCGCGCGGTGTAGCCGACGTTTTCAAGATCATTATGCTTGCCCCCTGCGCGCACGCATTTTTGTGATGTGACGGCGCGTTTATAATCGCGGTTTTCCTTGCCCGTGAAAACGTCCTTGAACTGGTTCATGCCCGCATTGGTGAACATCAATGTCGGGTCGTTATGCGGCACGAGCGAACTGGAGGGCACGTGGGTGTGACCATTCTTTTCAAAGAAGCTGATAAATTCATTTCTAATATCGTTGACGGTCTTCATTCTATGCGCTCTATTCTTGGGTATATTAAAGGAGTATTTATGCAGGAATTTAGTGAACTTGCCAATAGGCTCGCCGATGAGGCGGGGGATATTGTCCGCAAATATTATCGCAAGCCATTTGAAACGGTGAGCAAAGATGACCAGAGCCCAGTTACGATTGCTGATAAATCAATCGAACTACGCCTGCGCGAGATTATAGAAGAGGCGCGTCCAGAGGATGGGATTTTTGGCGAGGAATTTGGCATTAAAGAAAGCCAAAATGGCTACACATGGGTTATTGATCCTATTGATGGGACTAAATCTTTTGTTATTGGCCGCCCAACTTTTGGGACGTTGATTGCACTTTGTAAGGACGACAAGCCTGTCTTAGGCATCATTGATCAAGCCATTTCAAATGAACGCTGGTTTGGTATAAGCGGAGAGCAAACATT
>CAKZMN010000144.1 GCA_937128575.1 uncultured Alphaproteobacteria bacterium
CGCCAATATCGCCGAGCGCTGCGGCGCCCAGGATCGCATCGGTCAGCGCGTGCCATGCAACATCCGCATCAGAATGCCCTGTTAGAGCTTTGCTGTGTTCGAGTGTTATGCCGCACAGAATTAGAGGCTTGCCGGAGCTTTCATCTTCGAAGGCGTGTACATCAAAGCCGCTTCCGGTGGCGGTGCGTGTTTTGCGGGTTAATAAAGACTCGGCCATGATCATATCGTCCTGCGTTGTTATTTTAATGTTGTCTTTTGAGCCTTCAACCAGCGCGACCTCAATGCCTATCGCGCTTAGAAGGCTGGTGTCATCTGTATATGTTGCGTTTTTATCGACTTCATTATGGGCGCGTTTTAAATCGCCAAGCCTGAAGGCTTGCGGCGTTTGTATAGCCCAGAGGCCGTTGCGCTCTATGACGTCTGCCGCTTTGTTATTCGCACCCTTACGCAGAGTGTCAGTGACGGGGGTTGCTAATGTTGCGGCTCTGTTGGCGTTTAGTGAGGTTAGGAGTTTTTCAATATCACTTGGCTTGGTTAGTGGGCGCGCGGCATCGTGGATCAAAACTATTTCTTTATTTTTTAGGTTAGGCAGTGACTTTAATGCATTGTTTATACTTAAGTTTCTCTCTTTTCCTCCATGTATAGGAGAAGGGAGGTTTAGGCCATTTATGGCGGCTTCATATAAATTTTGATGCTTTGGATCGATAATGACCCGAACTGAACCTAATCCGCGCCAATTTAGGATATTGTCGATTGTATGTCTGAGAAGCGTTTTGCCCGCGAGGTGCGTGTATTGCTTTGGTACAGCGCCACCAAAGCGCGCACCACTTCCCGCGGCGGCTATAATTACATGAAATTCGTTTATGTTACTTTTGTGCTTCATAGCGCCTTAAGGCTTGTATTTGTTGATAATTAGCCGTTTTCGGTGTAGAAGTTTTGGATATCCGTATTTTAGGCAAAGGTCAATAAACTATTATTGCGCGGCGCTTTGGATAAAAGAAAAGATTTTTGATTTATGAACCACACAGACAATAAGCAAAAAAACGAGGCGGCCTTTACTATGCGCGGCGCTACGGAACAGTTTTTGTCATGGCTTTCCCGTCGCCGGCTTAGTCGTAGGTGGCAAAATCGTTTGGCGGCGCTGCTTGTTTTCGCGGCGATTATTTCTGGACTGGCGACCTATGCGGCGCTGACGGAAACGCCGCCGCTTGGTAATGATCCGGATACGGTTATTTGGTTGCTCAATTTAGATTTCATTCTTTTGCTTGGTTTGGTGGCCTTGATTGCGCGGCGCTTGGTTGCACTTTGGAGTGGACGAAAGCGCGGGCTTGCGGGATCGCACATGCATGTACGCCTTGTTTATACCTTTAGTATTTTGGCGGCCGCACCTGCGATTATTATGACCGTCTTTTCCGCCTTTTTCTTTCATTATGGCGTTCAGACTTGGTTCTCGGAGCGCGTTTCAACCGCCATTAATGAATCGCAAGCCGTTGCGGAGGCGTATTTGGAAGAGCATCGTCAGGTGATTCGAGCGGATACGCTTGCGATGGCGCAGGATTTGAACCGCCAAGCGACCTTGTTTGTGGCGAATGAAGCGGCGCTTGAAAAAGTGGTGCGCACGCAGGCGCTGCTCAGGAATTTTTCTGAAGCTTTGGTGTTTGATAATGCGGGCAATACTTTGGCGCGCTCTGGTTTGACTTTTACTTTGGAGTTTGAAAAGCCGACTGAAATTCTTTTGCGTCAAGCGGTAGAAGGGGACGCTGTGATTACCACGGGCGGTAATGATGACCGCGTGCGCGCGCTTTTAAAGCTTAATAGTTTAAATAATACCTTCCTTTATGTTGGGCGTATGGTTGACCCGAAGGTGCTGTCGCACGTGACGGCGACGCGCGAAGCATCGCAAGATTACGCCAATTTGGAGTCGCGCTATTCTAGCCTCCAAGTCACGGTGGTTATGATTTTTGTGGTGGTTGGTTTGCTGCTGATGTTTATTGCCATTTGGTTTGGTTTATTATTGGCGCGTCAATTGGTTGATCCGATTTCAACGCTGATTAGAACTGCAGACCGTGTGCGCGGCGGGGATTTGGCGGCGCGCGTTCCGGATAAAAGTAATTTAGAAGAATTCACCTATTTGGCGAAGTCATTCAACCGTATGACAAAGCAAATTCAAGAACAGCAAAATGAATTGATTGAAGCCAACCGTCAGCTTGATAAGCGTCGCCGATTCACCGAAACGGTTTTGGAGGGGGTTCTTTCAGGGGTTATTGGTATTGATAAGGATGGAAGCATTAATTTAGCGAATAGTTCTTCGTGTAAGTTATTGGGGCTTCCTGAGAAAGATTTGGTGCGGGCGCCGATTAAGAATGTTTTACCTGAAGTTGTTGATCTCCTCGATCAGGCGCATGAGCGTCCTGATAAAATGACGCAAGCTGAGATTTCTGTGGAGACCAAGGAAAGCGGCCGTCGTAGTTTCCTAATTCGCATTGCTGTTGAGATGATTAATGGTGAAGATGCGGGCGCGATTATGACGTTCGATGATATTACCGAACTGCAATCCGCGCAGCGCAAGGCCGCGTGGTCCGATGTCGCGCGCCGCATTGCGCATGAAATTAAAAATCCACTGACCCCCATTCAGCTATCCGCGGAGCGTTTGCGCCGTAAATATTTGAAGCAGATCACGGAGGATCCAGAAACGTTTTCCCAATGCACCGACACGATTATCAAGCATGTGGCTGACATTGGACATATGGTGAATGAGTTTTCTTCCTTTGCCCGTATGCCCGAACCAACCTTGCAGCGCGATGAGCTGGGGATGCACATTCAAGACACGCTTATGCTTCATACGCAGGCGCATTCGGATATTGATTTTGAGTTTATTAAATCAAAGGGCGGCGAATATATTTCTGAATTTGACCCTCAACAGCTGCGCCAAGCTTTGAACAACCTTCTGCAAAACGCGATTGATTCTGTTCATGCGCAGATCGAAGGCGGTAAACAGGCGCGCGGGCGCATTGATCTGTTGCTAACGCCGCATGGCGGAGATGATTTGGTTCTGGCGATCACGGATAATGGCGGCGGACTACCCAAGGGTGAGAACCCCATTCACCTGACCGAACCTTATGTAACGCACAAGCCGAAGGGCACTGGGCTGGGGCTGGCTATTGTCAAAAAGATTATGGAGGATCATAATGGATCTATATTCTTTGGCGCGCCTGACTGGCTTAAGAATATAGATGATTGGAATAATTTGGGCGGCGCCACTGTGGCGCTCGTTTTTCCCACGTATAAATCCTCTAAAGATAAGAAAAGAAAGTGACGCTGAGTTTCGATGAGCGCTGATATTTTAATTGTTGATGATGAAGCCGACATCCGCACCCTGATTAAGGGGATTTTGGATGATGAGGGCTATAGCACGCGCTTGGCAGAACACTCGACGCAGGCCTATGAGCGCATCGAGGAAAAACAACCTGATCTGATTGTGCTGGATATTTGGCTTCAGGGCAGCGCGCAGGATGGTTTGGAAATTTTGCAAACCGTTAAGGAGCAAATGCCGGAGGTGCCGGTTATTATGATTAGTGGTCATGGCACGATTGAAACGGCGGTTTCTGCGATTAAAGAGGGAGCCTATGATTTCATTGAAAAGCCCTTTAAGGCGGATCGCTTGCTGCTGATGATCCAGCGCGCATTGGAAACTGCTGCGCTACGCCGTGAAAATCAGGCGCTTAGGCAGCAGGGTGATGCGGGTGACGTTGAATTCGTTGCGGAAGCTTCTTCTAGCCAAGAGCTGAAGCAGGTTATAGGCCGCGTTGCGCAAACTAACAGTCGAGTTTTGCTGACCGGTGAGGCGGGCGTTGGCAAGGATGTTGCGGCCCGTTTGTTATATCAAAAATCAAAACGTGCGGATCAACCTTTTTTAGTTCTCAGCTGCGCCACTCTGCACCCAGAACGCTTAGAAGTTGAATTGTTCGGTAGTGTTGGTGGCAATGGTGAGGAGCCTAAAAAGGGTGTTTTAGAGCAGGCCAATGGCGGAACGCTTTTTCTTGATGAGGTGGCGGACATGCCACTAGAGACGCAAGGCAAGATTGTGCGTGTTTTGCAGGAGCAGCGCTTTCAAAAAATTGGCGGCGAAAAGATGATTGAAACGGATGTGCGCATTATTGCCTCCACCAATCGTGATTTGGAGAAGATGATTGAAAAGGGCACTTTCAGGCAGGATTTATATTACCGCCTTAATGTTGTGCCCATTCATATTGAGCCGCTGCGCAAGCGCCCGCAAGATGTGCCGGCACTGGTTAATCACTTCATTAAAATCTTGAGCAAGGCCTCGGGCTTGCCCATCAAAGAATTTTTAAAGCCTGCGCTTTCCTTGCTTCAATCCTATAATTGGCCGGGGAACGTGCGCCAGCTTAAAAATGTTGTTGAGTGGGTTTTGATTATGAACAGCACGCATGAACAGCGGGAAATTGGTGTGGCTGACTTGCCGCCAGAGATTGCTGGGCAAAATAAAGCGCTTATGGCTTCTGCAGAAGATAGTCAGGGCGCGGGCGTTGCGTATACGGAATTGCCTCTTCGTGAGGCGCGTGAAATGTTTGAGCGCGAATATTTAGAAACGCAAGTGGACCGTTTTGAAGGTAATATTTCGAAAACGGCGGAGTTTGTCGGGATGGAGCGCTCGGCGCTGCACCGGAAGCTAAAGTCACTAAAAGAAACTGAAGATAATAAACAAACAGAAGAAGCGAAGAAGAGGGCATAGAAATGCGCGTTATTATTTGTGGTGCGGGGCAGGTTGGGTACAACATTGCGGCGTATCTATCAAAGGAAGAAAACGAAGTTACATTGATCGACACCAATGCATCATTGATTGCGCAAATTAATGAAAACTTGGATGTTCGCGGTTTGGTTGGGCATGCGTCCAATCCTGATACGCTCAATGGCGCTGGCGCAAATGACGCGGATATGATCATTGCCGTGACCCATTCTGATGAGGTCAATATGGTTGCCTGTCAGATTGGTCATTCCCTGTTTGGCATTCCAAAGAAAATTGCTCGCATTCGTGCGCAGTCTTATTTGCAGCCCGCTTGGTCGAACCTGTTTAGTCGTGCGCATATGCCGATTGACGTGATTATCTCACCAGAGGTCGTCATTGCGACAGATATTTATCAGCGCCTTGCGGTTCCCGGCACAACATTCGTGGCCTCTCTTGCGGATGGTTTGGCGCATTTGATTGGTGTGGTGTGTAAGGAAGATTGTCCGGTTATCAACACGCCGCTTAATCAGCTGCGTAATTTATTTCCTGATTTGTCGTTTAAGGTTGTGGCTATTTTGCGTGATAACGTACCGATTATTCCTAGCCAGGATGAGCAGCTTATGGTTGGTGATGAGGTTTTCTTTGCCGTTGACACACATCATTTGAAACGCACCATGGCGGCCTTTGGTAATGAAGAGACCGAGGCGCGCCGCATTGTTATTGCTGGCGGTGGTAACATTGGTTACGGCCTTGCGCAGCTATTGATGGAGAAGGGGCGCGGCATTCAAATCAAGATGATTGAGCACAATGAAGAGCGCGCACAATTCTTGAGTGACAATTTAGAGGGCGTGATTGTTTTGCGCGGTGATGCGCTTGCTCAAGGTATATTGGAGGAAGCCTCCATTGAAAATGTGGAAACCTTCGTTGCGGTTACAAATGATGATGAGAGTAATATTTTGGGCTCGCTTTTGGCGAAGCAGCGCGGTGCAAATCGCGTCGTGACCCTTGTGAATAACGAAGCTTATTCATCTTTAGTTAGCCCGCTTGGCATTGACACCATCGTATCGCCGCGCGCAACCATTGTGGGCACCATAATGCAACATGTGCGAAAGGGCCGCATTAAGGGGCTGTATAATTTACGCGATGGTTTTGCAGAGATTATCGAAGCTGAAGTGTCGGATAAAGTTTCCATTGTTAATGCGCCGATTGAAGATCTTGAGATTGCAAATGAGGTAATTGTGGCGGCGATTATTCGCGATGATGAAGTGCTTATGCCTGAGGCCGCACAGATCATTAAGGTTGATGATCGGGTTATTATTTTGGCGGCGCAGGAGCAAGGTAGTGAAGTTGAGAAGATGTTCTCTGTGCAAGTTGATTTGTTCTAAGGGCAGGTGTTTATGAAG
>CAKZMN010000145.1 GCA_937128575.1 uncultured Alphaproteobacteria bacterium
GGCCGGAGGCGCGAAACGCCATTGACCAAGAATCGGTCGAATGGTTTTCAGCGCACGGCTTCCCGAAAATTGGGAAGCCGTTTTAATCGCCTTTGCACTGAGCGCACCGTCGTTTATGGCATTTGGCTATCTCGCCGCCAGCCTTTTGAATTATGTGATGAGATAGACTTTTGTTTAAGCCGGAACGGCAATGAGTTGATCAATTTGCTCTGTGGCCGCTTCAACGACAAAATCACAGGGGCCCAGATCATTCAGTTGCGTGGTCGTTTTAATATGACCCTAATGTTGGTTTTTCTTTTCGGCAGTAATTTTTTCTTTTTTAATGAGTCGGCCAAGACTGTTTGAAATTGCTAAAATGCCCTTTTCTAATTGCTCTTCACTGATATCTTGAAGAGTTACATCAAAACCTGACGCGGCGAAAACCTGTGCAATTCCATTCCCCATCGTTCCTGCACCAACGACACCTATTGTTTTAATTTCCATCTTTTGCCTCTTAATTTTGTATATGAATTATCTAAGAAAAAGTAATTACATATTTCTGCGGTATTGACCACCAACTTCAAATAATGTGTTTGATATTTCGCCCAATGAAGAGCATTTTGTCGCTTCAATGAGCTCTGCAAAAATATTTTCATTATTAATAGCTGCGTGTTTAATTCGTTCAAGCGCTTGTTTTGATTTATCTTTATTGGCTTCATTATAGCTTTGTAATCTACTGATTTGACTGTCTTTTTCGTCATCTGTAGAGCGAGCTAGTTCAATAGTAACGTCTTTGTTGCCTTTCGGATTTAAGAAAGTGTTTACACCAATGATAGGTAGCGTTCCATCGTGCTTTTTATGCTCATACGACATAGATTCATCTTGGATTTTGCCGCGTTGGTAGCCTGTTTCCATTGCGCCTAGGACGCCACCGCGTTCAGAAATCTTTTCGAACTCTAATAACACAGCTTCTTCAACTAGCTCAGTAAGCTCTTCAAGAATAAAAGCGCCTTGGTTAGGGTTTTCATTCTTAGCCAGTCCCCACTCATTATTAATAATCAGTTGGATGGCTAGCGCGCGTCTCACGGATTCTTCGCTAGGAGTAGTAATGGCTTCATCGTATGCATTTGTGTGTAGAGAATTACAATTGTCATAAATTGCAGACAAGGCTTGCAACGTGGTTCTTATATCGTTAAAATCGATTTCTTGTGCGTGTAAAGAACGTCCAGAAGTTTGAATATGATACTTCAACATTTGCGCTCTTGCGTTGGCACCATATGTATATTTCATCGCTTTTGCCCATATTTTACGAGCTACACGTCCAATAACAGCATATTCTGGGTCAATGCCATTTGAAAAGAAAAACGATAAATTCGGACCAAATTGATTGATATCCATTCCTCTGGATAAATAATACTCCACATAAGTAAATCCGTTTGATAAAGTGAATGCCAATTGTGTAATTGGATTTGCGCCAGCTTCCGCAATATGATACCCAGAAATAGAAACCGAATAAAAATTACGGACTTGTTGTTCAATAAAATATTCTTGTACATCGCCCATCAATCGCAACGCAAATTCCGTAGAAAAAATACAGGTATTTTGCGCCTGATCTTCTTTTAAAATATCTGCTTGAACCGTGCCGCGAACCTGGGCAATTGTCTCTCTCTTTATTTTCTCATAAATAGATTTCTCTAAAACCAGATCGCCTGTTACACCAAGAAGCATCAATCCCAAACCGTTGTTACCCTCAGGAAGCTTGCCTTGATAGGTTGGTCGTTGCACATCTTTCCTTTTATAAATGCCTTTAATTTTTTTCTCAGTAAGGAATTGATTCATCTGCGCCTAATCTGCATTCTATTGTCAATGGAGTTTGCTATGCCTCAACATAAAACAGAGAATTCAAATATCAATACTCAATCGGAGAATCAGCCAAAGTATTCAGTGAAGAATAAGCGAAAAGAAAAGCGTCCACCGAAGAAAATAACGCCAACATACCTTCATAATTCAGGAATTTATTACTTAGAACGTTTTGTAGCGAGTAAATCGCATTTCAAAACGGTTATGGCACGTAAGGCGAAGCGATCATGCATGCATCATAAAGAACAAGATTATGATGAATGTCTGAAAATGATTGATGATCTTGCGGACAAATTTGAAGAGATGGGCTTGCTCAATGATGCGCTGTATACAACGGGCATGGTGACATCATTGAGACGTCGTGGTCTGTCACGTAATGCCATTATACAAAAAATGCGTATTAAAGGTATTGAGCCGCAGTATACAGTTGCGGAACTAGAAAAGCTCGACAACGCCTATCATGAAACAGAAAAAAACGCCGAGATAGCAGCGGCTCTGCGCCTGGCGAAAAAAAAGAAAATGGGGCCGTATAAAATTGAAAAAAAAGGTTTAACAGACGACGACAGAGCGAAAGACCTTAGGCGTAATATGGGTCGTTTTGCGCGCGCTGGTTTTTCTTAT
>CAKZMN010000146.1 GCA_937128575.1 uncultured Alphaproteobacteria bacterium
TCTTTTGGCATTTTTTGAAGTTGTTTTTGTGCGGTTTTAAAAATTTGCATGCCTATTTATATTAAATTGAGATATTTTTGCAAATAAAATTATATTTTAAAGAGATATTAAGGGTGTTTTTAACAAGGCGGGGTGTTGAAAGGCTGTTGGAATCGATCTAACGTCTGCGCATAGTTTTTAACCCACTGAAATAAGGATTTTTAAAATGTCTAAATTTACTATGGCCGAATATATATGGCTTGATGGCGCGGTTCCGACCCGCTACCTCCGTTCAAAAGCGCGCGTTGTTAATTTTGAGGGCACGCCTGATATTGAAGATTTTCCGGAGTGGAACTTCGATGGTTCTTCAACAAATCAGGCCGCCGGCGATGATTCAGATTGTATATTAAAGCCAGCATCATATATCACGGACCCCATCCGCGGTGAGGGTAATTACCTTGTTATGTGTGAGGTTATGAACCCAGACGGCACGCCGCACGAATCAAATTCACGTGCGCAGCTTCGCGCCGTTATGGATGCGGGAGCAGATAAAGAAGAGATGTGGCTCGGTTTTGAGCAGGAATACACACTATTCAAAGGTCGCACACCTCTTGGTTGGCCTGAGCAGGGCTATCCAGGTCCTCAGGGGCCTTATTACTGTGGTGTTGGTTCGGAGGAAATCTTCGGTCGCGATTTGGTCGAAACGCACGCTGAACTATGTTTGAATACTGAGATGCTGTTCTACGGCATTAATGCAGAAGTTATGCCTGGTCAGTGGGAGTTTCAAGTTGGTTACCGCGGCGCGGAAGACGCTGATGCCCTTAAGGTTTGTGACCAAACATGGCTCGCGCGCTGGTTGCTATACCGCATTGGCGAAGAGTACGGTATTAATGTGTCTCTAGATAACAAGCCTGTTAAGGGTGACTGGAATGGCGCTGGTATGCACACAAACGTTTCAACGAAAAGCACGCGTGACAAGTCTAAGGGGCGCGCAGCGATTGAGGCAGCTACAAGTAGGCTTGGTGAGAAGCACGCGGAGCATATTGCTTTATATGGCGCCGGTCTTGGTGAGCGCCTTACGGGTGATCACGAAACATGTGACATCGACACATTTAAAGTTGGTGATGCTGACCGTGGGTGTTCAATCCGTATTCCTGCGCCAGTTGCGGCGAAAGGCTATGGCTATTTCGAAGACCGTCGCCCAGGCGCGAATGCTGATCCATATTTGGTTGCGGCGCGTATTGCGGCGACCATCTGTGATGATGTGCCGGAATCAGTGATGCAGTTCACATCATGGCCTCGCCAGGATGCAAAATTCGCAATCGCGGCTGAATAATTTTAGCTTAAATAATTTTTTCAAGGGCGCCCGGCATTATTTGTCGGGCGTTTTTGCATCCCCGCTTTATGATTTTTCTTTGTAATCAGGGGGTTGTCTTGGTTTTTGAATTTTGTTTCTTAAAGTGATTTATCTTGTGGTAATATATGGCTCTTAAGCGCGTCCGCGTTATGAAAAGGCAGTGTAATCAATTTGTTAACCTTTCTGTTGTAAAACATATAATACTGACTGCGTAATTCCTTAGTTTTTCAAATCAACACACATAATAACGAAACAAAGAATAAAGATTCGCAGATGAGCAACGATATAGACGATAATAATATTAAAACCGTAGATGTGGCCGAAGAGGGCAGCGTTGAGGAAGTGGAGTTTTTTGTGATTGATGAGGATATCATCGATCAAGTTGAAAACGCATCCGCGCCCACCGGTGGCGAAGAAGCTGATGACGCGCCTGTAAAGGGGCAGGGCAGCGAAAATCTTCCAGCGCCAATAGAGCCAGAACAGCCGCAGGCCGGTTCACAATCAAATGCGATCCGTACATTCTCAAGAGATATAACCGCCAAAGACGATGACGAGGATGATCAACGTATTAAGGGCCGCATGGGTGACCGTATGGTCTCTATGGGTTTGATTACAGATGATCAGCTAAATGTAGCGCTTCAGGAAAAGAAAATATCCGGTAAAATGCTGGGCGAGATTCTGGTGGAGCTGGGCTTTATTGAAGAAGATGCTTTAACGGTATTTTTGGCGGAGTCTTCCGGCTTTGAGCTATTTGATCCCAAAAACACAATTGTAG
>CAKZMN010000147.1 GCA_937128575.1 uncultured Alphaproteobacteria bacterium
CCCTGCATGGCGCGCATGCGTCCTTTTATACGCGGGGCAGGTTTGCCGAATTTCTCCGTGCAATGTTTCTGCGTCATCAACACGCCGAGATCGAAGGGGATGGAATCGAAACCGGAAGAGAAGACAATACGCGCGCCAGATGCTTTTGCCGCGGCATCATGTTCATCAATTTTCTGCCGCATCCATGCAGGTTCACCGCATAGATCGGTGTAGTCCGTCCCGTTCTTCACGCAGGCCGCAACCAATTCATCGCCGTAAAGTTGATAGGGGCCTACAGTGGTCAGGATGACTTTTCCGCGCTTCGTCATTGCATCCAAAGAGGCTGGGTCCGACGCATCGGCAACCACCAAGGGCGTATCGGCAGGTGCGCCGACAAGATCGCGAACGGATTCGAGCTTTTCCTGGCTGCGCCCCGCCATCGCCCAATTAATACCAGCACCAGCCGCATTCCGTTTGGCGAGATATTCAGCCACAAGACGTCCGGTAAACCCGGTTGAACCATAAACGATGATATCAAATTCGCGTGCGTCGGCCATTACTGGGCTCCTATCTCAGGGTATAGTGTGAAACTTTGTATGGATTAAAGCTTGGGCAGTGTCACGCCTTGTTGGCCCATATATTTGCCGGAGCGGTCGGCGTAGCTTACCTCACAGGCGTCGCTGCCCTTGAAGAACAAGAATTGCGCGATGCCTTCATTGGCATAGACCTTGGCGGGTAGGGGGGTGGTGTTTGAAATTTCTAGCGTAACGTGACCTTCCCAACCGGGCTCCAGCGGTGTCACGTTCACGATCAGGCCGCATCTGGCATAGGTGCTTTTGCCGAGGCAGATAACCAGCACGTCTTTGGGGATGCGGAAATATTCAACGGAGTGGGTGAGCGCGAAGCTGTTTGGCGGGATGACGCACACATCTGTTTTACGATCCACAAAGCTGTCGTCGGAGAATTCTTTTGGGTCGACCATGGCGTTGTCGATGTTTGTGAAGATTTTGAAATCAGGCGCGCAGCGGCTGTCGTAGCCGTAAGACGATAGGCCGTAGGAAATGACGCCGTCTTTCTTTTGTTTTTCCACAAATGGTTCGATCATGCCATGTTCCTGCGCCAGATGGCGGATTTGGTGATCGGCAAGGATGCCCGGTAGCATTGATTTATCTTCGGCGTGCTCGGCGCGCTCTTTTAATTTCAAGTCCTGCATATTACTTCTCTTCTTTACTCTGTTTCTCAACGGCTTTTTGTTCTTTTTTAAGGGCTTTGCGTTTGCGCAAATTCTCGCGCAAAGCCTCGGCGCGCTTATCAAGCTTGTCTTGTGTCTGGTTTGGTATGGACATTATTCGACTATAGGGAAAAATCGGGGCGGTGCGCGAGTCTTTTGTTGCGAATATTGGGGCGTGGGTTGGGGAAAACTAGGTTAAACGTTTTCCGGCGCATCAAAGTTGTTTATTAGAGCTTCGATTTCAGGTGATTTTTTATTGCTCTGATTCCACATGCTCGTCAGTTTATAGATGTGCTCTGCGTCGCCGTTTTCTTGCGCTGTTTTGAAAGCGCGCTCGAAACTTTTTTTGGCGGCTTGGAACGCTTCGGGGCGCTGTGATTTCAAGTTCTTTGCCAACTCTTCTGTTTCTCTGAGTGTTTTATAGACGTCTCTTAAGTCTTCCACGGGGTGTAGAAATCCATATATAGCAAGGTTATTATTTCTAGGGCTTATGCGCTTGATTAATCCTGATTTCAAAAAGGACGCGATGCGCGCGCCTGCACAGGACATTATTCTGGGGTGATATTTGTTGGTGGTTAACTCTTCTATGCTCTTTTGTGTTTTTTCGTTCATCAAGTTTGATAGCTCTAAATTATCGAGCATATCATTCCGAGTGAAGCTTGTTTTATAGGCAGGAAGCCAATCGAGAAGCGCTCCAAGTGCTTTCTTAGGTTCGGGGCCAAGCTTTTTTACTATGTCACGTGCGGTGTTTGTCATATGCACTTATTTAGCAGGGTGAATTTTCTATGTCAAATAGGGGGGTGGATTACCAGTCCAGAATAACCTTGCCGCATTCACCCGACAGCATGGCGTCAAAGCCTTTTTGGTAGTCGTCGACGGCGAAGTTGTGCGTTAGGACGGGGGTGATGTCTAGGCCGCTTTGGATCATTGCCGCCATTTTGTACCATGTTTCGTACATTTCACGGCCGTAGATGCCCTTGATGACCAGGCCTTTAAATATAACCTCGTTCCAATCAATATCCATGGAGCCGCCGGGGGGGATGCCAAGTAGGGCGATTTTACCGCCATTATTCATGGTGGTGATCATTTGTTTGAACGCGCTTTCGACGCCGGACATTTCTAAACCGATATCGAAGCCTTCGGTCATTTTTAGCTCGTTCATGACCGCGTTTAAATCATCATCCAGAACATTCACGGTGCGCGTTGCGCCCATTTTTGCCGCCAGATCGAGGCGGTAGGGATTGATGTCTGTTACAACCACGTGGCGCGCGCCGACGTGGCGACAAATGGCGGCGGCCATGCATCCGATGGGGCCCGCGCCCGTAATCAGCACATCTTCACCGACCAAATCAAATGACAGTGCGGTGTGTACGGCGTTGCCGAACGGGTCGAAGATCGACGCAACATCACGATTAATATCATCGGCATGCTGCCACACGTTGGTCATCGGCAGCGCAATGTACTCCGCGAAGGCCCCTGGGCGATTCACACCAATGCCTTTTGTATCGGCGCAGTAGTGCCGTCGTCCTGCCACGCAGTTGCGACAACGACCACAAACAACATGTCCTTCGCCGCTAACAACTTCGCCAGGACGAAAGTCCGAGACGTTTGATCCAACCCGAACG
>CAKZMN010000148.1 GCA_937128575.1 uncultured Alphaproteobacteria bacterium
GTCTTACCGTGGTCAACGTGACCAATCGTACCAATATTCGCATGCGGTTTTGTCCGCTCAAACTTTTCCTTACCCATTTTTTATCATCCTACATCAGTTAAAAGGTTAGAAACTCAATGCTTTGGAATAAAAAACCCGCGGACTAATGTCAACGGATTTTTTAAATTAAGAGGCGATTTCTAAAATAACATCATTTTGTTGGGTATCGTATTGGTCGGTAAATTTTGTGAAATCGGGGTGATAACGCGACATTAGGTGAAAAAAGTCACCCAAGTCATAATCATTCGTGATGGTTTCACCTGCCCCGTTTTGAATGGTGTAATGCGCACGATCATTTTTTACTGAAAAGTTGGAATAAAAGGCTTTGCCTTGAAAATCACTGTCTGTACTTTGTGCGAAAGCCTTTAAAAGCTCGCCCATTTGGTCATTTTCATTAATAGAAATATTGTGTTCCAAAACCTAACTCTCCAGTTGTATATTTTCCGTAAGTATTTTTAGCAGATTGAACGCCCTTGCGTCAAACTTTTTAAGCATCTGTAAGAGGGAATTGGAGCGGGCGACCGGGATCGAACCGGCATATTCAGCTTGGAAGGCTGACGTTCTACCATTGAACTACGCCCGCTTGTTTCATTCGTGTAACGAATATTTAAGAGTGTTAGTGTGTTTTGGTTTCGAAATCAAGGAATTCAAAACCGCTTTCACAAAAATAATCAATTAAAGCCGTGGTGACGTCATAAATCTCTGCCTGATCATGAGCCAGAATAATATGATTTGACGTTTCATCATGCAGCCACGGGTCATTATCAATCTGCGTTTTCAGATCATCTATAGTTTCAAAGCCATATTTCCCTTTATGCCTCTCACATAGCGCCCAGTCGCTGGTGGAAAAGGTGCATAGGGAATCTATAGCGCTCGCCATTTCTGTATTGGCATACCAAGGCAGGTTTACATTTTGCACGGGCAATGGCTGAAACCCATATTCATTGAGATGACTTTGGATGGCGTTCTTTTTTTCAATGGCCGCTTGGTTGGGCTTGTGTGGTTCATGCCCAAGGCCAGAGCCAATTAGTTTTAAATGCGCGGCTTCATGCTCTTCGGTAATCTGTTTTGGCTCAGCCAGGCAGGGGCCCATGCCGCGATCCATATAGGGGAATCTGAAATATAATGGGCCGCGCTCTACGCCGCATGACCAATATATGTCGTCTAAAATATCTTCTGTGCGTTCAATGTCTGCTGCGATTTGCTCTAGCGATAGTGTGGAGGCGCGCCTGTGGGAATAGGCATGGTTGGCCATGATATAGCCACGCTCTATACCGTAGCGCACGGCGTCTGGATCTTGCTCCATCGCGTCGCCGCGATTGAAAAACACCGCTGGGATTTTGCGCTCATGCAGAAAATCAATTAAATCGGTAAAGCGCTCCGAAGGGCCGTCATCAATGGTTAAATAAGCGCGCTTTGTCATGATTGCCTCGCCAGCATGGAGCGAAGACCACTAAGCGTTAAGTAAGGATCACTAACTATATGAATAGGCGTGTTTTCAAGCGCGCTCTGGACAGAGGCCACATTGCCCGGCAGGAAAAATTTGTGGAAGGCCGCCGCATCAAACAGGCCGGCCTCATGCAAGCGTTGGGTGACGCCGCCCGTTAAATAAACACCGCCATAGGCATGGCCCGTTGTAACAACATTATGGACGAATAGTCCCAAAAATTCATGGAACAGACGAACGCCATTTTGGGCATGTTCTGTGTCTATGGCTGCCAAAACTTCTTGCGTTTTTGTCGCTAATTTATCTTCTCCGCTAAGGCTAAGGACGGCGTTATATATATTTAAAAGTCCTGGGCCGCTGACCAATTGTTCAAACACGAGCGGTGAATTCATGTCGTAGAGTCGTTGAATGGCAGTGGTGACATCGCGCTGCTCTGGGCTGATGCATGTCGCCAGCATGTGTCCGCCATGCGTTTTCTGAACGTAAGAAGATTGGCCGGGCATGAAATAGGCAAGTCCTAACCCCGTGCCCGGGCCAAGCAAGCATAGTGGATGCTCTGTATTATTTACGCCCTTTTGTATGACGTGTCGCGCAGAATTATCGATATCCGCCAGCGCCCATGCGGCGGCTTCGAAGTCATTTAATATATGCGTGATTTTCCAGCCAGCTTTATTCAAGGCCTGCGGATCAATTGCCCATTTATTGCGATTTACAAAGCGCCAAATATCTTCGTGATCGGGGTAGGCGGCGGTGGCAATATATATCGGCGTGCTGTGCGCAGCGCCGGAAGATGCGTAATAGGCGCGCATGGCATCCTCGAAAGAGCCGTAATCCGCCGCCTTATATTTATCCACATGCGTAATCTCTTCGCCGTTTAGCTGGGCAAAGCGCGCATGAGTTCCACCAATATCCGCAAGAATCATCATGGGGTAATGATGCATCAAGACGGGCGAAGTTGAAAAAGGTTTTTTATCGCTTATGTAACTGATGTGTGAGTTTTACCGAATTCATATTCAGTAGAGCAAGTGTTCCGGTGCTTATGCATCAAGCTCTTTTTCTACCCTATCCGTGTAAACACAAGATGTTGACGCACAAAACTTACATAGGCCTCGCCATAATTGGCGGGGCCTTTTTTTGATCATTGCGCTTCAAAAGGGCTGCTATGAAAAAAGACTTCCCGCCTTGCGCGCTAAATTGTACTGTCCTTGCGGACATAAGGATTAGACATGAAAAATAACAGACGAAATAATAATCATCACAGGAATAATCAGGGTAAGCCTAATAACAAACCTCATAGCAAGCATGATGGTCACGATAACAGCAAACAGCCCCAGCCATCATTATATGGTGCGCATGCGGTGCGTGAAGCATGGTTAAACCCAGAGCGCAATGTTGAGGCGCTATATTTAACTGAACAAGCTGCGCAAAGTTTCGACGATGTATTGCGAGAGGCAAAGTCCAAAGGATTAAAGCGCCCATCCCCTACGGACGTTGATAAGCAGAAATTAGAAAAAATGCTGCCCAAAGGTGCGGTTCATCAGGGCATCGCCATGTTGTGCGCGCCGCTGGATGACATATTCATCCAAGATTTCATTATTAAGGCAGAGAGTAATCCCAATAGTGTTTTGCTGATGCTGGATCAGGTTACTGACCCCCATAATGTAGGCGCAATCATTCGCAGCGCCAGCGCCTTTGGCGCGGAGGGCATCATCATGCAGAAAAAGCACGCACCTGCTTTGGAAGGTGTATTGGCCAAGACAGCATGCGGCGGCGTTGAACATATACCCGTAGCCTATGAAACAAACTTAAGCCGCACGTTGGAAGAATTGAAAGAGCATGGATTCTTTACCTATGGCTTGGACGAGCGCGGCGCGATGAATATTGGTGACGTGCCAAAAGACGGAAAGCGCGTCTTGGTTCTGGGCGCAGAAGGCTCTGGCCTCAGACGTTTAGTCGCCGAAAATTGTGACGAGTTGGTGAAGTTACCAACAAAGCCACCCATCGCTAGCTTGAACGTATCAAACGCCGCTGCCGTTGGACTTTATGCCTTACTGTAAAAAATAATTATCATGGGTATCTAGACTAATCGATTGGCTTGCGCCACCCTACCAATCATGAGCGAATCTGAATTATATCTTATCGACGGCTCCGGCTTTATTTTTAGAGCCTATTACGCCATGGCCTATTCCCGTCAATCTGGCATGACCAACCCAGACGGCATTGAGGTTGGCGCGGTTTATGGCTTTACCAACATGATGCTAAAGATGCTGCGTGATTATAACGCGCCCTATATGGCTGTTATTTTCGATGCGGCGCGCGAGAATTTTCGCAATGAAATTTATCCTGAATATAAAGCAAACCGCGACGAAACGCCCGAAGATTTAGGGCCGCAATTCCCATTGGTAAAAGAAGCCACAGAAGCCTTCGACATTCCGGCCGTTGAGCTAGAGGGTTATGAAGCCGATGATTTAATTGCTGCCTATACGCGCCTTGCGCGCGCCGAAGGTAAGGAGGTTGTGATTGTATCCTCTGACAAGGATCTAATGCAGCTAGTCGGGCCGGGCGTTCGCATGCTTGACCCCATGAAACAAAAATTCATCAACGAGCCCGAGGTTTTGGAGAAATTTGGCGTGACCCCAGACAAGGTTGTAGATGTCCAATCTTTGGCCGGCGACAGCACCGATAACGTACCCGGCGTGCCGGGCATTGGCGTTAAGACAGCGGCGCAGTTAATCAACGAATATGGCGACCTTGAAACATTACTCAGCCGGGCGGGCGAAATTAAACAGAATAAACGCCGCGAAAATCTAATTGAATTTGCTGAGCAGGCCCGCATCTCCAAAAAGCTTGTAAAGCTGGATGATCACGCGCCCGTGCCTGTCGCGCTCGGTGAATTTAAAACCCATGACCCAGATAAGCCCGCATTGATGGCGTTTTTGCAAAAGCAGGGCTTTAAATCAATTATGAATCGTTTGGGCAATGTCCCGCCCGCGCACCAGTCTGCTGACATGCAGGAAAGCGCGGCGCCGACGCAGGTCGAAAACCCCATTGCGGCAATGCCCCCGGCGACAAAAAACACCTATACGTTGATTAACGATGAGCAAACATTGCAGAGCTGGATTGATGAGGCGTATGAGGAAGGGCTGCTGGTTATCGATACAGAAACAACATCACTTACGCCCGCCAAAGCTGATTTGGTTGGCATATCCCTGACCAGTCAATTGGGCAAGGCGGCCTACATTCCGCTGGGTCATCAAAGCGCCGGGCCAACGGATTTATTTGGTGATAGCGCTGGGCAAGATGATGAGATTTCGCAAATGGATATGGATCGCGCTTTGGCTCTGCTGAAGCCCATATTGGAAGATGAGGGCGTGATGAAGGTCGCCCATAACATGAAATATGATTGGCAGCTTTTCGCATCGCGCGGCATTCACGTACAGCCCTGCGACGATACAATGCTGATGTCCTACGTGCTTGATGGCTCTAGTCATAGTCACTCCATGGATAACCTTGCCAAGATGCATTTGAATTTTGAACCGATCAAATATGAAACCGTTGCGGGCAAGGGCGCAAAGCAAGTGACCTTTGATCAGGTGGAAATTGATAAGGCGCTGGACTATGCCGCTGAAGATGCGGAAGTTACGCTGCGCTTATACAAGCTGTTGAAACCACGCTTGGCGCAAGAAAATATGATGGCAATATATGAAGATGTTGAGCGCCCGTTAATCCCCGTCATTGCACAAATGGAGCTAGAGGGCATTAAGGTTGATCCGGCGCGTTTGAAAACCATGAGCGCGGATTTCGCAAAACGCATCGCAGACCTTGAGGCATCAATTCATGAACATGCCGGCACGCAGTTTAATATTGGATCGCCCAAGCAAATTGGCGAAATTTTATTTGATCAAATGGGGCTTCAGGGCGGTAAAAAAACCAAAACAGGGCAGTGGTCTACAGACGTAAAAGCGCTGGAAGACCTCGCCGCGCAAGGACACGAAATTGTTCAAAAAATATTGGACTGGCGCGCACTGTCGAAGCTGCGCTCGACCTACACAGAAGCGCTACAGGAACAAATTAATCCCGCGAGCGGCCGCGTGCATACCTCTTATC
Organism: uncultured Alphaproteobacteria bacterium; assembly: GCA_937128575.1. Lineage (GTDB taxonomy): Bacteria > Pseudomonadota > Alphaproteobacteria > Micavibrionales > Micavibrionaceae > JAGRKE01. The sequence continues at coordinate 5,594 of CAKZMN010000148.1, forward strand.
ACATGACCGGAACCAGTACGGGGCGCTTGGCTTCTTCTGATCCGAACCTACAAAACATTCCCATTCGCACCGAAGATGGGCGCCGCATTCGCGAGGCTTTTGTGGCAGATGCTAATCACACATTATTATCGGTTGATTATTCACAAGTTGAATTACGCTTAGCCGCAGAAATGGCGGGCGTAGAGGCGTTGAAGCAAGCTTTTAAAGATGGCGTAGATATCCATACTCTGACGGCCTCTCAGGTGTTTGAGGTGCCATTGGATGAGGTCACTCCAGATTTGCGTCGTCAGGCCAAGGCGGTTAATTTTGGCATTATTTACGGCATTTCTGGTTGGGGACTGGCCAAGCAACTCGGCTGCGACCCTGGCACGGCCAATGACTTTATTAAGCGATACTTAGCGCGCTTTAGCGAGATACAAACCTACATGGAAAATCGCAAGGAAGAGGCCCGCGAAAACGGACATGTTGTGACGCTATATGGCCGTAAATGCTTTACACCAAACATCAACGCCAAAATCCCTGCAATGCGCAGCGGGTCGGAGCGCGCGGCCATCAATGCCCCAGTTCAAGGTACGGCGGCGGACATCATGAAAATCGCAATGGCAAAAATGCCTACCGCCTTGAAGGCCGGTAATTTGAATGCAAAGATGCTGCTACAGGTGCATGATGAATTAATTTTTGAAGTGCCTGACGCGGAACTAGAAAAAACCTCCGCGCTGGTGTCTGAAGTCATGGAAAATGCCTATAAAATTAATGGTGTGAATATTACTGTACCATTAGAGGTTGAGGCCGGCTCCGGCGATTCTTGGGCAAAGGCGCATTGATTTGATATGACGAACAAAATTGAAATCCCAACCGATGAAAATAAAACTCTTAGCGCTGTGCATGGCGTACCTGAGGGATCAAGCGGCGCGGGTGATCAAAATCTCCTAATCATTATGTCCCACGGTTTCCCCGGTCATAAATCCGGCAATAGCGATATCTTTGGCGACTTGGAATATATACTGGTCGATAAGGGGCACCACACGTTGCGCTTTGATTATCGTGGATGTGGCGAAAGTGATGGTCGCCAGCAAGATTTCACATTATCGGCTGCGTCCGAAGACTTTAAATCCGTGACGGATTGGGCGAAAGAAAAGGGATATGACGAGTTTGTCTTTATCGGAGAAGGCCTCGGTGCCACGATCTGCATAATGAATTCAGATTTAAACGTAAAAATGATGGCGCTATTTTGGCCCGTCCTAGATATGAAGGCATACGGCAAAAACGCATTTAACATTTCCGAAGAATCGAAAGAAAAAGCAACGCGCACTGCATATCTAGAAAGCGGGAGTGATAAAGTTGGCGTAGACCTAATGCAGGAACTACGCACCAATGATTTGAGCTATGCGCTCAAGGAAGTATTTATGCCAGTTTTATTGGTGCATGGCGCGCAAGACGAAGTCCTGCCAATGGATCAGCTGGATATTGCGCGTAAAAATATGCGCTCTAAGCGGATAGAAATAACCACGTTTCATGACGGTACACACGGCCTACCCAAGCTAAACCACCGCAAGATGATTTTTTACCATACGGCTCAGTTTTTGGGTAAATACGTATAATTGCGAAAAACACTTGATCTTTTGGGGGTCTAATGTGTATAAACCACCACTTACACATAGTCTGGCTAGAATATCGGCTGCCTCGGCTATGAAATTGTACTC
>CAKZMN010000149.1 GCA_937128575.1 uncultured Alphaproteobacteria bacterium
AATGTTGAGCTTACCCATGCAGGGTTTGGCACTATGAATGGCCCGGATGGTAAACCGTTTAAAACGCGCGCCGGCGGGGTGATGAAGCTCGAAGACTTGATCGCTATGGGGCTCGAAAAGGCTCATGCGCGTTTGAATGATGCTACGCTTGCGGATGATATTGACGTCGCGGAGCGCGACGACATTGCAGAAAAAGTTGCGATTGCCGCGATTAAATTTGCTGATTTGCAGAATAACCGTATTTCCGATTATGTTTTTGATCTTGATCAAATGACGGCGTTTGAAGGTAAGACGGGGCCGTATTTGTTGTATCAGGCCGTACGCATTCGTTCGCTTTTGCGTAAGGCGGCGGATCAAAATTTAGCCGTTGGTGGCGCTTTTGATATTCGTGATGAAGATCGAAGCTTGGTGCTATTATTGTCTGAATTTCCTGATCACTTTGAAACGGCGCTTCGTAATTATACGCCCCATGTTTTATGTGATTATGCGTTTAAATTGGCGCAGGCATTTAGTAGTTTCTACGGTAATTGTCACATATTATCGGAAGAAGATGATGGGCTGCGTGCATCGCGTCTTGCGCTTTGTGATTTAACGCAGCGACAAGTTGTTCTTATCCTTGAATTACTTGGTATCGAAGTCCCAGTGCGCATGTAAGGCTTGATTTATATCTTAAAATAGCCGATATTAGCCAAATGCTTGGTGTTGAAACGATTAAAATTACACATGATATTTTGAAGCGCTCGTCTAAAATTGACGAGTTTAAAGGGCTGTGGTCTGGTTTAGAGACGTACACCACAGGGCTTCAGATATTAAGTGATGTGGCGGCCCATGGCGCAAAAGTGCAGCGCGTTTTAGCGCCGCTTAAAGATCGTGATATTACTCCAGAAATTATTCAAATGCTTCACGCCGTTCAAACGGGTGGGAAGGGTGCTAGCCCTTATAAAAGCGACGTTAATCATTTGCCCGTTATGGGCGCAGATAATCCAAATGGGTTTTTGGATACTGCGCCACCGCAGCAGGTTGAGCAATTGATGGATAAGTTGCTTGCTTGGTTAAATGAGTCTCTGTTTAGTGATGATATTCATCCCTTGATTGTTATAGCTGTTTTTGTGGCTGTGTTTTTACAAATTTCACCATTTGCGCAGGGCAATATCCGCACTGTACGCTTTTTGGTTTTGCTCTTAATGATGAAGGCTAATTATAGCTATGCGCCTTATGTGCCGCTTGATCGCATTATGAATGATCGTGCGGAGGATATTTATAAGGCCCTGTCTCATAATCAAGCTAGCCTTGAGTCCGGTAAAGCGGATTGGAGCGTTTGGCTTTCGTGCTTTTTTGACTTGCTGGCCAATCAGGTGGGTATCTTAAACGATCGTTTGCAAGACAAAGATAAGGATTTATCGAAGCTGCCTACATTATCGGCGCGGGTTATGCGTTTATTTGAAGAGCATGAGCGTTTGCAGATGAATGATATTATCAAGCTGACCCGTGGGCGACGCTCTACTTTAAAGCTAAGGTTGGCGGAATTGGTGGATAGCGGATACCTGCGCCGTCATGGGCGTGCACGCAGTACGTGGTACAGCCAAGTTTAGCGCTCCATCAGCGCATGATAAAATATATAGTAATCACCACTGCCGCCTGTTTCAACGGTTAGGCATGCTGTTGCAGCTCCGGGTGCGCCATTATCAACGCCAGATGCTCCGTTGAAGAACGTTCCTACATATAATTGTGTTCCTAGACCACCTGGCGGTCCTGTCACTCTTTCTGGTGGCGGGCTTCCGCCTGGGTTGTCGATACCTAGGCGATCATTTATTTTTAAGCAAATATCTTTTTTGACGAAATGAAGTGCGAGTAATAATTCTTTGCTTGCTGATGTTCCTCCGTTTGAGCCGACGTCTGGTATTGTATTGTTTCCCGAGAACATCCATTCATTGTGGCGCGTGCTTCCGGCGCCGAAGGCGGACATGCCTTGATCAACCCACGGCGTTGGGTCTATCCAATTTATGCCGCCGCCGCTGGCGTTGAAAACTTTATTTGTGTCCGGTTGATTGGGCGTGTGATCGTATCCGGCGGCGAAATCGTTGGCGAAGCTTATATCATTTTCTGAGATGTTTTTTCGGCGAATGCGATC
>CAKZMN010000150.1 GCA_937128575.1 uncultured Alphaproteobacteria bacterium
AACAAAAAGCGTAGTGGCTATAATGAATGATGGCCCCCTGCAGCATTTAATCAAAACGCTTTCCGCGCTGCCCGGTTTGGGTAATCGTTCGGCAAGGCGCATCGCGCTGCATTTATTAAACAGGCGCGAAACGCTGATGATGCCGCTATCACGTACACTCGCCAGAGCCGCCGAAGAAATCAAAGAATGTAATTTATGCGGGAATTTAGATGCCCACGACCCATGCGGCATTTGCCTAGATGGCAAGCGCGACACCAGCAAAATTTGCGTGGTCGCGCAGGTCAGCGACCTATGGGCGATTGAACGTACGCACGCCTATAAGGGCGTTTATCACGTGCTCGGCGGGCTATTATCGGCGCTTGATGGAATTGGACCAGAAAATTTACGCATTGATGGGCTGAAAGTGCGCACATCAAACGGCAGCGCGCAAGAAATCATCCTAGCGCTCAGCGCGACTGTCGATGGACAATCCACGGCGCATTATATTTCTGATGCCTTAAACGGTACAGGAATGGAAATCACGCATCTGGCGCATGGCGTGCCGGTGGGCGGGGAACTGGACTATCTCGATGATGGCACAATCACCACCGCCCTAAAGTCACGCAAACGCGCCTAATATTATTCTTTTTCAGACACATACACCGTAGCGGCGCCATCAACGGCAAGAACCGCTATATGCTCATAATGCGCAGTGTTATCGCCGCCAATGGATAAATCGTAATATACGCCCGCAGGGAAATAATGATCCGCGCTCGTTGCACTTACGCCTGCGTCACCAAACTTCATATAAATCGGCGCCGTGGCAAACACACTAATGATGCGCGTACCGTCCGCAAACGCCGTCGCATTGCGCGCAGAAACGCCGCCCGCACTAATGCTATGGCTACCGCCATTTTTAAAGCGTAGCGCGGGGATCGGGTTATCATTGGAATCTTGGGGCAAAAATGTAGACATGGTGTTTCTCCTTAAAAAAATAAACATGAAAAAACCGCCACTTCAAACATGAAGGGCGGCAAACTTAAAACGGTTCTGTGGTGTTTCCGTGATTGTTTTATAATATAGAGACCACAAAATGTAAAGGAATTTTTTCCTATTTGTTATATATCACCATACCCATAGCGCGCATGTTTGCGTAAATTAACATGCGTCAAAACAAACGACAGCGCGCTGTGATTAATATCGGTGAATTTCTTAACGCCGCTCGCCACAGACTCGCGGCGGGTTTTGTTCCACGCCACGACATACAACATATGATCAGACAATGTCGCCATCAAACGCGCATCCGATACCTCCAGACAGGCAGGCGTATCAATAATCACCAGATCATATACTTCGCGCAGCGATTGCGTCAGCGTCGAAAGCTTGTCCGAGCCAATCATATCCAGCGCTGTATGCGGCACGCTGCGCCCAAAAATCATATGTGCGCCAGAAAGCTCATCCTTATGAATGATCTCCTTAATGTCTTTTTCACCGCTTAAATAATCAACCAGTGATCGATCATTAGAAACCCCAGCCGCAACATGCAAATTCGGCGCGCGAAGGTCGCTATCAATCACAATAACGCGGTCCCCCGATTTCGCCGCCAGCCGCGCAAGCCAAAGCGAGAGCGTAGTCTTGCCCTCCCCCGAGAAAGAAGACGTCAAAGTAATAACCTTCGGCTTTACGCCGTCAGGCGCGCGCAAATTTAAAATCATACGCAACGTCCGCACCGCGTCCGCTATGTTAGAGGTCGGCTTATCCAAAACATGCATGCCCAGTTTTGGGCGCCGCAAACCGCGCGCCACCGGAATCAGGCCGTAACAGGGGAATTTCAAATCGCGCTCTAAATCCGCGCCGCTGCGGTAACTATTATCCAGCTTCTCCACCATAATGGCCGCAATCAGGGCCAGAAAGATCGAGAGCAAACCCGCCAGCGCGAAAATAAGCGGCTTACTCGGGAATGATGGATTGCGCGGTACGCGGGCATAGGAAATAACGCGCGCCTGCGCCTCTTGCATGTTTTTCTGCTCATCACTGCGTTTATAACTGGCGAGAAACACATCAAATACATGGCGCGCCACATCGGCCTCTCGCTCCAACTCACGCAGGCCAATCATCGCACCATTATTTTCATGAATTTGATCCGTAATCGCGATAATTTCTTGCTTCAATACCGCAATGCGCGCCGCGGCAAAATCCATGTCGCCTTCCGCGGCGCGGTCTAAGTTCGCCACCTCATCACGCAGCGACTGACGAATTTCCGCAATTTTACGGCGGCGATTAATCATCTCCGGATGTTTTTCACCATACCGACTAGAAAGCTGTGATATCTCAGCCTCAAGCGCGGCTTTTTGCCCCTTAAGCTCACGCACCAAACTATTCGGCCCATCGTCCGCAATCGCCTCAAGCGCCTTATGATCACCGCTCAAATCTTGAATTTGTTGCAAACGACTCTGCGCTCTGGCCTGTTCAGTTTTGGCCTGAATAAGCTGGGTATTGAGCTGTGATAATTGCTCCGCTGAGAACGTTGATTTTTGCCCCTCTAGCAGATTATGTGCGGCGCGGTAGCGCTCAACCTTTTCCTCTGCCGCGCGCAGATCGGAGCGCAAACCATCAAGACGACCATCCAGCGTATCCGTTATTTTCTCGGTCTCTTGATATTCATCCGCGAAGCGCTGCTCGATATACATATCCGAAATTTTATTGGCAATCAGCGCGGCCTTGCGCGGATCATCAGAAACAAATTCAACCTGAATAGCGTAAGAGCCAGAAATAGAGCGCACCCGCAATCGATCCATAAAACGAGCGCTCGCATCATCAATATCTTGTTCAACCCCGCTATGTGGAACGTTTTCCAGCTCTTCGCCATAAACGGAAAACTTCCTAAAGGCATCCCCCGCGCCGCTCGCATTTTTAAAACGCGGGTTAAATTCAGGGTCTGCCATCAAATCAAGGCGCTTAATCACGCTGCGAACCATGGAGCCGGAGCGCAAAATCTCTAACTCATTCATAACCAGCGCACCGTCATAAGCACCAGAGCCAAGAACGCGATCAAGCTTATCCATTGGGTTTTGCGGAGCCTGCCCATCTAACAGGATAATAGTGCGCGCCGTATATTCTGGCGTAATCATCCGCATCGCAACAAACCCCAGCGCGATGCCCGCCAAAATAAACGCGATAAATAAATAACGACGCCGCCACATCATCAAAAGCAAAGCGCGCAAATCAACATCGGCGGCCCCAGAAGAGGCAGATGTACAATGTAATGGAGAAGCATCGCTCATGGTTTAGAAAAACCTTTCCTGCACCGTAACGATATCACCCGGATGAATGGGAGTGTCGATGGGCATTTTTTTGGATGCACCATCAAGGCCGCGTACAATTTCAATCCGGCGACGATTGGCGCGATAGGTAAATCCCCCCGCCAGCGCAACAGCCTTCAGCGCGCTAATGTGATGGACATATTCATACCGCCCCGGCGCGCGCACCTCCCCCATAATATAAAAAGGTCGATAAGCCGCAATTTCAATCGTAACATTTGGGTCAACCAAATACCCATCGGCAAGCTTCTTTGTAATGATCATTTCGGCCTCACGCAGGGTCAAGCGCGACAGCTCAACCTCCCCAATCAGGGGGATAGAAACATAACCATTTCCATCAATACTATACGTATCGGAAATCTGACCTTCTTCAAAGACTGTTATTTTAATTTTATCTTCTGAATCAAGCTGATAAGCATCAATATTGATTCGCTTTTCTGGCTGTAATTGAGTCTCAGTAACGTCTTGCGCCCGCACAGAAAAATTCACGCACATCATCAACATCAAAACACCAATCAAAGACAGTCTCAAAATGCGCATTTGCATAGTCATGAACCAAACTTGAACCGAAAATTGGACGAAGAAAGCGACACAATCAATGATCGCAATAGTGAATACTATAGCAACCTTAACGCTTGCCCTTTAACCAAACAAGAGTCGACACATAAAAATTAGGGAGTTATTCAACCCTTCTAGGCAGGAGTCTCAACATCGCCCGGCGTAATAACATGCTCAACAATCGCCGATCCGGTGGGGACATCTAACAAACGTACGGTCACCTCAACGGGCGTAGCGCCGCTGGAGACGATATCTTTAAAACCACCAATGGCTTCAGCAAATCGATTGGCGGCATCAACGGGCTCTGTCTCATATTGAGGACGCTGCAACATCAAGGCATATTCATACTTCGCCGTTTGCCCAATAATATCACTCTGACGGCGCAATAGCACAAGGTACTGCGACAGTTTCGCCACCGCATAATCCGCGGCGTACGGCCCATCAAGTTCAAAAATTTCTTTGTAATTGCTCATGAAGATAAACAAGATGAAAGTCTTTTCACCATAACGGTCAGCACGATCAATGGCAGAGAGGAACAACTGATTAAAAGCAGATTTAGCAATCACACCACCCGCACTCGGGAAATCTTCGGAATCATCACCGATGCGGCTAACAAGCTCCACGAGGCGCTCCGCGCTCGCCATTTTTTGCATCAGCGCATCACTATCCAGCGGTTTTGCCAGATAATCATTCATGCCCGCCTTAATCGCCTCTTCCTGTGATCCTTCATTACCCAGCAAAATGATGTAGGGGTAATTTCTAACGCTGCGACGAATATTCAAAACAATCGGGCGCGCACTAGTTAGGGGGTTAGGATCCAAGAAGATAACATCAAACTCTTCGCTCGCCGCGCGTTCAACCGCGTCATTTTTAACCGTTTCAACAAAAACCTGGTGCGCAAGCGGCTCCAGCTTCGACTTGATCAATTGCGTGGTCATTTCATCGCGATCAACAATAAGAATTTTCATGTATTTAGCCCCTTGGAATAACAAAAGCGACGCATAAGGATACAGCGCCATACTTAAATCAGCTTGCACCATGATCCTTAAAAAACCATCAAAATGAAAGGATTAATTTTCAAGCGCAAATCAACCAATAAGGGCGGCGCCACAATCGCGCCCATGCATCATTGCTTTGATCTTCAATATCCGGTGTGCTAAAACCCTGTCTTAAGCCAATTAAACAAGATCGAGCATAGAGAATTTATGACTATACATTTACACAAAGGCGACCTGCCAAGCGGCCTCACATTCGGTGACAGCATCGCCGTTGATACAGAGACCAGAGGATTAAACCCGCATAGAGACCCCCTATGCCTAGTGCAGCTATCCGCCGGCGATGGCGAAGCGCACCTAGTGCAGGTTGATCGCGAAACTTATGACGCGCCAAATTTGAAAAAGTTACTCTCTAACCCTGATGTAACAACGCTTTATCACTTTGCCCGTTTTGACGTGGCCATCATCAAAAAATATTTAGGCGTTGAAGTTGGTAAGGTTTACTGCACGCGCACCGCGTCCAAATTGGTACGCACCTATACAGATCGCCATGGCTTGCGTGATGTATGTCGTGAATTGCTCGGCGTAGATTTAAACAAACAGCAGCAATCTTCCGATTGGGGCGCGGCCGACCTAACGCCCGAACAATTAAAATATGCCGCCAATGACGTGTTTCATTTACATACATTGCGCGAAAAATTTGACGAGATGCTAATCCGCGAAGGTCGTATGGAACTGGCCCAGCGCTGTTTTGACTTCCTATCCTTGCGCGCCGACCTTGATCTTGAAGGCTGGCCGGAAATTGATATTTTCGCGCATTAATCCAAAGAAAGCATACAGGGCCATGACATCAACTGAAAAAACAGACATCGAAAACGCTGTGCGCGCTTTGGAAACAGAAATTGAAGGGCTACAAAAGCTAGCCGCTTCTATTGATGGCAACTTCGCGGGCGCCATCACTGCTATTCACACAATGAAGGAAAAGGCCGGTAAGCCAGGCCGCCTGATTGTGGCGGGAATCGGGAAAAGCGGTCATGTATGTCGTAAAATTGCCGCCACCATGGCCTCCACCGGAACGCCGTCCTATTTTGTGCATCCGGGTGAGGCCAGCCACGGTGACATGGGCATGATCACCGATAATGATGTCGTATTGATGCTATCCAATTCTGGTGAAAATTCAGAACTATCCGATCTCATTCACTATACGCG
>CAKZMN010000151.1 GCA_937128575.1 uncultured Alphaproteobacteria bacterium
GGTTTAGCGCCACTGAGCGAAGACGCCAAGGTCGAGCCGGACTATATAGAAGTTGCGCCACAAAGCGATATGGAGCTAGAGCGCCCGAATGCCCGCGATATTTTAGCCAGCATTGATCCCGAATCTGATTTGCCGCCGATTAAGATTGCCAGTGCCGCGCCCGCACCGAATGAAGCCGGGTTAGTGGAGCCGGAAAAAGAGCGCGTTTATGCCGCGCCTATGCCGACAATCGATCCCGCGCCAGATGTCATCGCGATCACCTTCGCGCCAGAGGAAATTGCCCTGAATGACCAAATCACGCCGGAGATGACGCAGCAGATATTGTTAAAGACGGCGCAGAATAAAGGTATGCGCATTGAGCTGCGCGGCTTTGCACGCTCTGAGCAGTTTGGTGAAAGTGCGGAGCGCAGATTGTCTTTGCTGCGCGCTTTAGAGGTTAAAAAGGCGCTTGAGGGTAAAAATATTGACCCTGCCATTATTGACGTTAGGCCGCTTGGCCGGCACGCGAAATCTGCGCCTTATGACCGCGTTGATATTGTATTTACCGCCGCGCCTTAAATTTCTACCCTTAAGCGCGCATGCACACATGTGGATAATGATGCGCTAAAAAATCGCTATAATGTTGACAAATAGCGGCTTTTGGTGAGATTGTTACCTCGAATTTCAAATATATTAATTGCAGCTAAGGCTTTGCCCAAAAAGGTTTGCGCGCGCTATGGCTGTATAACTAAAAAACTAGGACCCTTTACAGATGAAAAAGTTTCTCACCTTAATTGCTATTGTTATCGCCTTTTTATGCGGGTTGTTTATCTGCAAGATGTTGAAAGATGATGGCGTAGATGCCCCTGCGCAGCAAATTACGCAGCAGACTAGCGAAGTTGAAACTGACGCGGATGTTGATGCGGGCGCGCCTGATGCCGATGTAACAGCGGCGGCGGCGGCCTCTTCGTTTGATTTGGAAAGCGCGCTAGAGGATCGTATTTTGGGTGATGTAAATGCACCGATTAAAATTAGCGAGCATAGCTCCTTCACTTGCGGACATTGCGGATTGTTTCATCAGCGCTCCTTCAAGCAGGTTAAGGCGGAGCTGATTGATACGGGTAAGGCATATTTGGTGTTTACCGATTTCCCGCTTAACGCCCCTGCTCTTCACGCCAGTATGATTGCACGATGCATTCCACAAACGGATCGCTATTTTGATTTCGTTCAAATGTTATTTGAAGAGCAAGATAAC
>CAKZMN010000152.1 GCA_937128575.1 uncultured Alphaproteobacteria bacterium
TATTTTTGAAGTCTCTTTCTTTTTTAGTAGCTCAATTAATGTTTGATCAAACTTGATTCCATAAGGAGAAAAACCTGCAGGAGCCTCCTCGGTTAAGCGGTGAGACATGTCTCCACTGGCTATGATAGCCACATTTTGATCTATATTATCAACAACATCATTAATAAGTTTGCCAAATTGAAAGTGAGCCCAATCGTGAGATAATCTTCCGGCCCTACGGTCTGCATAAAAACATCCAGTGCTTTTTGATAATAATATTCATACTGGTTTTGATGCCAATGGTAGTTATTATACAAAAGATTTAGACAAATTAGGCTACTTTATTAGCACCTATCAAACTATTATTGAGCAGCCACTTATGGCATTCTTACGGGATGAAAATAGACTATAGCGAATTTATTGCGCGCCACCATAAAACGCCCCAACCCACTGCCGTCGTCGCCCCAAAGCAGCGCGGGCGCTTGGGTGGTTTGTTGGTCTTGCTTCTGTTTATTGCCACGGGCGCGGCGCTCTTGGTCTCCACCATTGCTCATACCGGTGAAATTGCACACTGGGTTGTGATTCTGGCCTTTTTAGTCAACTTAATTGGCGGTGGTTTTGCGCTGCGTTCCTACATTCTGCAATCGCGCCGCGAATCAGAAATGGTACTGCTTAAATCCGTTTTGGAGGGCAGCCGGGCCGCACGCATGATTACCGATGGCGGCGACAATCCCATTTATTATAACCAAAAATTCGAAAAACTTTGCCGCGGCGTCGGCGTGCCGGGCTATTCCACATTAATTCGCCTGTTCCAAAATAATGACGAGGCTTTGACGCATTTTAATGCGCTGGCTGATAAGGCGCATCGCGGCCTAACTGATTCCATTGAGCTGTTTTCAAAATACGAAGACAATGATCGCTGGCTTACCGTCACTGCGCAGCCTGTTGCCGGTTACGCCGGATATATCCATTGGCGCGTTGATGATGTAACGCAAAAATACACGATCGATCGCGCCATCCGTGAGGAACGCGAAAAGCTAATCGACTTCACCGATAACGCGCCTGTTGGGTTTTTCTCGGTGAATGAAGAGGGGCGCTTTGTGTTCGCCAACGCCACCTTTGCTCGTTGGGTCGGTGAAGATTTGCGCGTTCTGTTAGAGAGCGGAACCCTGCACACTTATATTGCGGAGCCGCCAGAGGGGGTGAACCCATATGACATTATAGAAGACGGCACTGCGCGTCAGGTCGTTGAAATCAAGATGAAGGGCGCGGGCGGTAAAACCTTCCTCGCTTCCATCAACCAAGTCATCGTGCGTGATGATGAGGGGCGCGTGCGTACGCGGGCCGTTGTGCATGATTTAACCGCCGAGCGTGAAATGCATATGGCGCTTAAAGAATCCGAAGCGCGCTTCCAAAAATTCTTCGAAGAAGCGCCGCTGGGTATTGTGCTGCTGGATGATCAGGGCGCCATTGCCGATTGCAACAACGCCTTCGCCAATATGCTGGGCAGCAAAGTGAAAGATATTGAAGGTCAGAAATTTGAAGAACTAATTAATAACGAAGACGGCAGCGCGGCAATCGTTGCGGCCCTTTCACAAATCGAAAAGGGCGGTCAAATGCGCGCCCCCGTTGAGGTCGCCTTGAAGCTAGGCGAGGGCAATGCCGATACGCAAATACATGCCCGCCGCTTTAAAGAAAGCGACAGCACCGTTTTACACTTCATTGATATGACCCAGCAAAAGGAACTGGAGGCGCAGTTCGTTCAGTCACAAAAAATGCAAGCCATTGGCCAGCTTGCGGGCGGCGTTGCACATGACTTTAATAACCTGCTCACCGCTATTGTTGGATTCTGTGACTTGCTCCTGCTGCGTCACAAACCGGGCGACCCGTCTTTTGGCGATATCATGCAGATCAAGCAAAACTCAAACCGCGCCGCCAATTTGGTGCGCCAGCTCTTGGCATTTTCGCGCCAGCAAACCCTGCGCCCGCGCGTGCAGGACGGTACCGATATTCTAACTGAATTATCACACCTCATTCGCAGCCTT
>CAKZMN010000153.1 GCA_937128575.1 uncultured Alphaproteobacteria bacterium
ATTGATCTGCTCTATGCGGATGATGGCTACACGGTTTGTGAAGCGAACACCTTCCCGGGCTTTAAAGGTTTGGAATATGCGTGTCGTGATCAGAATTTGAATGTGCCGCGTGAAATTTTCACAGCAATGCAGCAAGAGCTGGAGCGTGAACAATCAGGCGCCAGCGGCGTAACTGATATTCGTAGCGCATCAAAAGCCAAAGACTAACTATCCCAAATATATGAGATTAATAGGCCATGTTCTGGAACGTGGTTGGCGCGTCTTCGATGACGCGGATTGTGCCGCGTCTGAATTCTAGGATCGCGAGACCGCGCTCCGCTGTGCCGTCGGGGCGGAAGCGGAAGATGCCATCAATCCCTGCAAAACCGTTGGGGTTTGTGATGGCGCTGTGGCTGAAGATGGATGATCCTTCTGCGTTTTGTCCGCGCTGCGCTAGTACTGCGGCTAGAGCGGTTGCGTCATAGGCCAATGTGGCAAGACGCGGTGCGGAAGCGCTATAGGCGCTGAGGTAGCGTTGTTCGAAGCCCTTACGTAATTTGGGGGAGGGCGCGGCAAACCATGCGCCGTTTAGGCTGCTTTCGGTGGCGAGCGCACCATCATCAAACAGGCCAGTGCCCAAGCGTTTTACCGATTTTGGTGGCAGGTCGTAATGGCTTAAAAGATTACCGATTGATAGAGCGGTTTCGCCGCCAACGGGCATAAGAACGGCGTCGAATGGCGGCTCTATATTTAGGGTGTTGGTGTTTTGCTCTTTGGCTTGCTGGGTGCGCTCGTCATATTTTGTGGTTCGGCGCAGTGTTGGTGCAAGGTTTGGATTGGTTAGTGAAAACTTGGTTACTTGTGCGGGGGGTACGCCAAGTCTTGCGGAGGCCGATTGCCATGCGCCTGTCACGGCGTTGCCGTAGCTGTTGTTTGGTGAAATGACGCTGACGCGGCCGATATTGCGCTTGTTGGTGTAGTTTACAAGGCGCTCCACCTGATCAAAGGGGAGGAAGCCCATTATATATGTGTTCTCACCAGCCAATGTCCAATCGGTGGAAAATCCGATGACGCTGACGTTTGCGTTGCGGGCGACGGGCTTAACTGCGCGCACGGATGATGCGAAAACGGGGCCGAGGATTAAATCCGCGCCTTCTGCCAAAACGCCGCGGGCGGCGTTACGTGCGCCCTCTGCTGTGCCTTTTGTGTCGCGGGTTAGAAGTTCGAAGTTTGCGTGGGCGACATCGAACAACGCCAGCTGCGCACTGCGGAGCATGGACTCGCCTAAATGTGCATTGTCACCCGACAGGGGTAGAAGCATCGCGACTTTTACGGGCGGCTTATTTGCCCCAACTGTAGAGCGCTGAAGCTCGGGCGCTTGTGGGCCGGTGTTGAAATCTGGATTTTTATCGGCGGCGGCGGCTAGCTCTTGCGCCTCTATGTGGCCGGTGGCCAGTGTGTTGGGCGCGGTTTTGGCGGCCTGTTGAGCTGCGGCGCCGTTATTGTCCCATACGCGTGATGATGAATATCCGCGGTTTGTGGATTGGCAAGCGCCAAGCGCGATGATGGTGATAAAACCAAGAATTAGGGGCAATGCATTTAAATTTTTCATGTTATGTGCTCGTCATTTTCTATTACGATTATTGCATGCTGCGCATCGGTATAACCATGTTATCCGCTTTTACCTGCTTTTATCTGGGCAACGCTCTATGCTTTTGGGCACTTTAGCGCTAAAAATAGGGATGTCAAAAAATAAAATAGATATAGAGCCAATAAAAAAAGACCGCCCTTGGTTGCTGCCGGGTATTGACCGGATGAAAGTTGAGGCTGGGCTTTATTTGGTTGCCACGCCCATTGGGAATTTGCGGGATATTTCTATTCGCGCGCTGGATACGCTGGCGGGGGCGGATTTGATTTTATGTGAAGATACGCGGGTAAGTGGCAAGCTGCTGCATTATTATGGCCTGAAGAAAAAGCTGGTCTCTTATAATGATCATAGCGCGGAGGCGCAGAGGTTGAGCATTATTGAGCAGTTATCTGGCGGGGCGTCGATTGTTTTGATGAGTGACGCGGGTACGCCGCTGGTCAGTGATCCGGGGTTTAAATTAGTGCGCGGGGCTTTGGACGCCGGGCTGAATGTCACGAGCGTGCCGGGGGCGAGCGCACCTATTTCGGCGCTGCAGCTGTCGGGGATGCCGAGCGATGCGTTTTCTTTTATTGGTTTTTTACCCTCTAAGGCGGGGGCGCGTGAAAAGGTTTTGCGGCAATGGCAGGACGCGCGCGGTACGTTGATGGCGTTTGAAACAGGCCCGCGTTTATTGGCGGCGCTGGAGAGTGTGCAGGCGGTTTATGGCGCGCGTGATATTGCGGTGGTGCGCGAGATTACCAAGCTTTATGAGGAATCGCGGCGCGGCAGTGTTGAGGAATTAATCACACATTATAAAGAGAGCGGCGCGCCGAAGGGTGAAATTGTTCTGGTGATTGCAGGGGCGCAGCCGCGTGAATTTGATGATGCGGCGATTAATGAATTTTTGACGCAGGCGCTTAAGAGTATGGGCACCAAAGATGCGGCGGCGCATGTGGCGGCGGAAACGGGGCGCCCGCGCAAAGAACTATATGAGCGCGCGCTGGAGATTTCTAAAAATGGCTGATGCGACCCGCGCGCGGCGCAAATCGGCGCATCGGCGCGGCGTTTGGGCGGAGCATGTGGCCGCGCTTTATCTGCGGCTTAAGGGGTATCGCATTATAGAGATGCGGTACAAAACCCCCGCGGGCGAGGTTGATATTATGGCGCGCAAAGGCGCCGCGCTGGTGGCGGTTGAGGTTAAAATGCGCGGTGAGTTGGCGGGCGCTTTAGAGGCGGTGACCGTGCGCAGTCAAAAGCGCATCGAAAAGGCGACGCTTCATTTTTTGGCGCTGCATCCTGAATATGCGGATTATAATGTGCGCTTTGATGTGATTGCCCTGCGGAT
>CAKZMN010000154.1 GCA_937128575.1 uncultured Alphaproteobacteria bacterium
AATGGTGGTGCATATTTTCAAAATAACACAAATCCCCCTATTTGTCAAGCAATAGATACGTTTTTTACGAATCAAAAAAACTGGATAATTTTCCTATCGTGGCGCGATCGTGATTCTTACAAAATTATCAGCGTCAATTTCTTCAAATTCCAGATGCAAACTCTCATCGCCGCGCACATAAATATCGTCAGACAAAATGCTCCAGCCCAGTTGTGGCAAAGCCTCTCTGTAATAAGATTGTATCTGCGCCCATGAACCCGAATCGACCTGCGCCACAGACTCAATAATGCGCCCGCCAGGCTTATCAAACATCACCCCATGCTCAGGAAGCTCCCGCAGCCCTTGCATAACAGGCACATCAGGCATAGCGCTTAGGAAAACAGGTGGACTGTCATCAACCGCCACAGCCGGAGCCGCCACAAAAGCAACAGCAAAAAAACATACATATATAAGCAATAAACGAATCATTTAATAAACCGTGCCTTAGATTTGTTTCTGGCTACAAAAAAATGTTGAGCGCCCAGATTGAACAACTCTTTTTATACCAGATGTTTTTATTATATCACAATCACACTCTGGGCAGGGCGTTCCTTCGCGGTCATAAACCTTAAATCCATGCTGAAAATAGCCCAAACTACCATCCGTATGCGCATAATCCTTTAAACTACTGCCCCCTGCGGCTATGGCGCGCTCTAAAACGCCCCGAATGGCCTGCGCTAGCAAATCACATTCCGCGCGAGGTACGTCGCACGCTAGCCTATGCGGATCAATATTCGCCTCAAACAAAGCTTCACAGGCATATATATTGCCAACCCCAGATACAATATGCTGATTGAGCAAGGCAGACTTAATGGATGTCCGGCGCTTATTCAGACGCTCATACAGCGCTTCACCCGAAAAATTATTCCCCAAGGGCTCCGGCCCCATTTCACTAAAGGGCTTCTCTTCTTGCCATTTCGCCTCTGAGGTCAGATATAACATTCCAAATCTGCGCGGATCATTAAACACAATGCGCGTTTTATCGGCCATGTGAAACACAACATGATCATGCTTCGCCGGGGTATATTCATCACGCGGCCCATAAATATTTACGCGGCCCGACATGCCCAAATGCAGCACAAAACCATGCTGGTTATCGAAAAACACCAAAATATATTTACCCCGGCGCATAATACTCTGCGCTACGCTGCCCTCAACGCACTCTTTGAAATTGCTAGGGATCGGAACCCGCAAATCCATGCGATTAAGCGTAATGCTATCAATCGACTTATCTTTAAGAGCCGGTTCAAGGCCACGGCGCACAATTTCAACTTCGGGTAATTCAGGCATGCCTTCTTAGATACTATAAACTGAGATCAATTCAAGCTTTCTAGGGCTTTCGCTAAGAAAAGAAAAAGCCGACTTAAAAAAGCCGGCTTGAATAGTTGTGTGTGTGGGGATCTATAAAAGCATAAAACCCATAAATGATATTCGCTCAATCGCGAAAAGTTATGAATAATATGTGCGCTTTTATGATGCTTTTATAACAGATTTTTTGAGGCGGTCAAGAAAAAAGTACTATTTTTTATATAAAAAAACATATTTAATAGCATTTAATATTTACATATAAAAATATTAATGGACAAGATCGAATAAACTATCTATAAATTATAGACTTTAAAAAATGCGGACACGTAAAAATGCTGACAATTGAACAAATAAGAGCAGCCAGAGCCCTTCTGGATTGGAGCCAATCTGACCTAGCAGATCACGCAGATCTCTCTCAGACAGGTATTGCACGTATCGAAAACGGTACAAACAAACCCAACTCCAAAACCGTAGAAAAAATCATGGGTGCCTTTGATGCTGCAAACATTGATTTTTTAGGCACCACAGGCGTCCAAATAAAACCAGAAGGCCGTTTAAACACTTACATAGGGCACGAAGGCTTTGTTAATTTTCTTAAGCAAGTACACAAAGTTTTAAAAGGTAAGAATTCGTTAGAAAGCGTAGTAGTAAATAATGTTTCAGAAGATGACTTTTTGCGTTGGGAGGGTAGTTACGCGCCCGAACACGAAACGCGGATGGCAGAAATAGGTGCAAAATTCAAAATTATTACCAAAGAAGGGGACCAAAATTTCACAGCATCTAAATATGCAGAATATAGATGGGTTCCTGAGCATGTATTTAGTAGCATTTCTTATTATATTTATGCTAATTGCACCGCCTTAATTAATTTTGAAGACAATAACGTAACTGTTTATGAAATACACAGTTCAGCAATCGCTAATTTTTATCGTGAAGAGTTTGACAAAGTCTGGAAAAACGCAAAAAACCCTACTGAGTAAAATAAATAATGGCTAAATCTGAGTACAAAGAAACAACCAGTGTAAACTGGAATGAACTGTTCACACGCGACGTAATCGAACACCTCTACGGTGAACGAGAAGGCGGGCTCGGGCAATGGGAATATTCCACACCAAATTCAGAGACAGATTTAGTACAAGGATCCAGCCTATGGAAGACATTTCTTAAAGACCACCCCGAATACTACATTTTAGACGCAGAAATTGCTTTAGCAAAAACGGCAGCCCCGCACGTTCAACAACATATTACGGAACCTGTAGCTCTGGGTTTTTTAGGGGTGGGAAGTAAGTATGCTTTCAAGCGCAAAGATTTGACAGTCACACAAAACTTTAATCGTGTTGTAACGGCTACCGCTTTTGATTTGAGCACAGAATATATAAGCCAATCATTAGAGCAATTAGAAAAAACTAGACCTAACTCTATTAGAGGCGGTTATATTCAAAATATGTTTGCTGGATTTGATTTGCCGGTGGCAGGCTCCACCAAAGCAACGCGTTTGGCAACAATGTTTGGGCTAACGCTCTTCAATGTTGATGTGCGCCGCGATGCCAATCATGACTTAATTATGCCAGAAAAGGCCATTAGAAATAGGTTACGGAACATACACCAATCTCTGGGCAAAAACGGAATACTCATAACAACACATGATGCAAATCAAGATCGTGAAAAAATTGAAAATGCGTACAAAGGAGAAGCTGATTTTGCAGAAAATTTAGCGCACCGCATAAAAAGAGATACTCCCTACAAAACAATAGATACTAACAACGTAAAATTCAGGGTAGAATGGCATCCAGAAAGCTTAATTTTAGGACACTACCTCACTTTGGATTTTAATAAAGGTTCAGGGCCCCAAGAACTGTTAATTAACAGCTCGCCTAAAATACCTCTGGATATTTTTAAAGATTGGTGTAAAAAAGAGAAACTAAATTGCGTTGAAAGTTTTGAAAACAACGGTGTCTATCTTCATATATTACAAGCAGTTTAATGATTGAAAATACAGAAATTATTGGTCTTATAGCAGGTTTTTTAACCGCCTTCAGTTCAGTCCCCCAATCAATAAAAATAATCAAACTTAAAAAAAGTGACTCTGTTTCAACGGCCACATTTTTGATGTTAACCGCGTCTTACGCCCTATGGTTAATTTACGGTTTCTTACTAGGCCTGATATCAATTATAATTTGGAACATTGTAGGCTTAGCTTTCGGTATATCTATACTGATTTTAAAGCTTTTCGTCTGGCCATCATCATCAAAATAAAAAAAGGCCGCCTCAGCACGAAGCGGCCTTAATTATATTTAATCGGTAGATGGCTTACATCATGCCGGGCATGCCGCCCATTCCTGGCATTCCGCCCATGCCGCCCATATCATTGGCTGGCGCTTGATCCGCAGGCGCGTCAGTGATGATCGCCTCTGTTGTGATCAATAGGCTGGATACAGACGCTGCATCTTGAAGCGCTGTACGAACAACCTTAACCGGGTCGATAATACCGGACTTCACCATGTCAGTGAATTCACCGTTTTGCGCATCCCAGCCCTTGTTTGTGTCTTTTTGCTCAAGAAGCTTGCCCACAATCACGCTGCCTTCATCGCCTGCATTTTCAGCAATCTGACGAATGGGAGCTTGAATAGCGCGGCGAACAATTTCAACACCAACATTTTGGTCATCATTGTCACCTTCAAGGTTTTTAAGAGCCTTCGTTGCATAAAGAAGAGCAGTACCACCACCGGCGATAACACCTTCTTCAACCGCAGCGCGGGTCGCGTGAAGTGCATCGTCAACGCGGTCTTTGCGTTCCTTCACTTCAATCTCTGTTGAACCACCAACGCGAAGAACAGCAACGCCGCCAGCTAGCTTAGCTAGGCGCTCTTGCAATTTCTCTTTGTCGTAGTCAGAAGAAGTTTCTTCGATCTGAGCGCGGATTTGCTTAACGCGGCCATCAATGTCTTTCTTCTTGCCTGCACCATCAACGATTGTTGTGTCGTCTTTAGTGATTGTTACTTTCTTAGATGTGCCAAGCATATCCAAAGTAACATTCTCAAGCTTGATACCAAGATCTTCAGAAACAACCTGCGCACCTGTTAGAAGCGCAATGTCTTCTAGCATGGCTTTGCGGCGATCACCGAAACCAGGCGCCTTAACAGCAGCAATCTTCAACCCGCCACGTAGCTTGTTCACAACCAAAGTCGCAAGGGCTTCGCCCTCAACATCTTCAGCAATGATCAATAGCGGACGACCAGATTGAACAACAGCTTCCAGGATAGGAAGCATCGCTTGCAGGTTAGAAAGCTTGCTCTCATGAAGAAGGATGTATGGATTTTCAAGGTTGGCCATCATCTTCTCTGCATCTGTGATGAAGTAAGGTGATAGGTAACCGCGGTCGAACTGCATGCCTTCAACAACTTCTAGCTCACTTTGAAGAGACTTAGCTTCTTCAACTGTGATAACGCCTTCATTGCCAACGCGCTCCATAGCTTCCGCAAGCATTTCACCGATTTCGGCTTCACCGTTGGCAGAAATTGTACCAACTTGCTTGATCTCTTCATTGGTCTTTACGTTCTTGCCGCGCTTCTTAAGGTCAGCAACAACAGCTTCAACAGCCTTGTCGATACCGCGCTTAAGATCCATAGGATTACGACCAGCAGAAACGGCCTTAACGCCTTCGTTTGCAATTGACTGCGCAAGCACTGTTGCGGTTGTTGTACCGTCACCAGCGTGATCATTGGCTTTAGAAGCAACTTCTTTAATAAGCTGCGCACCAATGTTTTTCTGTTTGCACTTAAATTCAATTTCCTTGGCAACCGTCACACCGTCTTTAGTTGTACGAGGCGCGCCGAAGCTCTTCTCGATCACAACGTTACGGCCCTTTGGACCCAAAGTTACTTTAACAGCGTTAGCCAGAGCGTTAATGCCCTCTAGCATGCTTTCACGGGCATCACCGCCCAATATTACGTCTTTAGCACCCATAATTTATCTCCTTAATGAGTAATTCGTTTAATTAAGCCACAATCCCAATAAGATCGGACTCTTTCATAACCATTAGATCTTCACCTTCAACGGCAAGCTCAGTTCCAGCCCACTTTGAAAAGATGACTTTATCGCCAGTCTTAACATCTAGGGGGCGCACTTCGCCGTTATCGTTGATGTGGCCTGTTCCAACAGCAACAATTTCGCCTTCCATGGGCTTCTCTGTCGCGCTGTCAGGGATAATAATTCCACCGGATGATTTTGTTGGCGCTTCTACCAAGCGAACAAGAACACGGTCATGTAGGGGACGAAATTTAATTTTAGCTTTAGCCATTTCGTTTTTTCTCCAGTTTTTTAGGTTAAACAAGCAGGCTCTTTCCTGCCTCACATGAGGCCAGTTAAAAGCCCCTTTATACTCACGTCGAAAATGCTTTAGCACTCGATTCCCGTGAGTGCTAAGAGATATAGGCTAGAGTCCAAAAAAATTCAAGTTTTTTTAGCACACCGCGCCGCACAGTGCCAAAACGCACAAAACCCATACTCATTAAGGCTTTCAGAAGGTTTTTAGTGTATAATTAGAATTATAGGATGTACTACATTGAAAGCAGCAGCTTAAAAAAACATTGTAAAGCAGGAGGTTAGCAAATGGCAGATCTTCAAAAACAACTGGATAATTATCGCCTAACCACGGCGCAAATCGTGTATTACATGCCCGATCACACACACCTGCTCCAAGAATTTATCTGGCAGCAATATGATATCGCGCCCCAATTCCCTAAGCTTCATAAATTTTTAGATTTTTGGACGAAAGAAATCGAAGGCAAACTTCACTCCGTCTACGTCGCGAAAAAAGAGCTGATTACGCCTGGTGATTATAGATTCCCAGAATGGGAAAGCACGCTACAGTAATTCTCTACCTAAATATTTTGTGTAAGCCCTATGATGATCGTCCGGCAAAACCA
>CAKZMN010000155.1 GCA_937128575.1 uncultured Alphaproteobacteria bacterium
ACTCATGGGACATTTGTACAAAGATTCAGGGAGTAATGAGAAATAAGTTTATTTACCCTTTGTTTGCTAAGTTATTGATAAATGGTAAAAGTTATTTTTTTGAGCTATTGACGTAATGTTTGAAAAGTGACTTTTAATCAGTAGGTCCAGGGTTCGAATTCTTGCGCGATCACCGCTTTCCCTCTTAAAAACACAGTGCCAAACCATTGCATTTATTGGTCATTAGCGCCATGATGCGATGATGAATAAGAAAAGCAAAACAGAAGAAGTTCTTGATGGTCACGTAAAGACCGCCAATATGACGTTTGGTGCGCGCCTGCGTGCCTATTTCTTGGCGGGTATATTGGTTACCGCCCCGATCAGCATCACGCTCTATGTGACCTATGCGTTTTTTGCGTTTATCGATCAAAACGTCAATAAAATCATCCCCGATCAGTGGTATCAGGGGGTTTATGGTGGCACGACTTTGCCAGGACTTGGTTTGGTGGCGGCTGTTGTGTTTTTTATTGTTGTTGGCTGGTTTGCAACTAACTTTTTTGGGCGTTTATTCATTCGCTTGGCGGAATATATTGTTGATCGCATGCCCGTTATTCGCACGCTTTATAGCGCGATTAAGCAAATTTTTGAAACCATTATGGCCAGTAAATCGCAGGCATTTCGTGAAGTTGTAATGATGGAGTACCCGCGCAAAGGCGTGTGGTCTATCGGTTTTGTAACTGGTAAAAGCGAAGGCGAAGTGCAGCGCGTGACCAAGGAAGACACAATCAATGTATTTGTTCCAACCACGCCAAATCCGACATCGGGTTATCTGTTATTTGTCCCAAGAAAAGAGCTAATCTTTTTAGATATGAGCGTTGAAGAGGGCGTGAAGCTAGTGGTTTCCGCTGGCATCATCACACCACCTGACCGCACGAAGCTTAAACCTAAGGCGGCTATTGCACCTAAAAAAGTGGTAAAGAAAGCGGCGAAGCCTAAAGCTAAGCCTAAAACAAAGCCCAAAGTTAAAAAATAGATTATGTCCGGCTTAATTAAATCCATACAAGAGCGCGATCCCGCCAACCCAACATTTTTCGAAGTGATCTTAGCCTATCCCGGATTTCATGCCGTGGGGCTACACCGCGTATCGCATTTTTTATGGGGGCATAAGCTCAAAGCGATCGCGCGTCTATGGGCGCATCTGTCGCGGTTGCTGACGGGCATTGAAATTCACCCCGGCGCGCAAATCGGCAAGAATTTGTTTATTGATCACGGCATGGGCGTTGTGATCGGCGGCACGGCAATCATCGGTGATAACGTCACGCTGTATCAGGGCGTGACCCTAGGCGGTAAAGGTGGCAGTGTGTGCGGTAAGCGTCACCCAACGCTTAGCAATGACTGCATCATTGGCGCAGGTGCGCAAATCTTGGGCAATATCACGGTGGGTGAAGGCTCGAAAGTTGGGGCGAGCGCCGTGGTGACTAAAAATATCCCAGATGGCTGCACAGCCGTGGGTAATCCGGCGCGTCTTTTGACCTGTAAAGAAGATGACGGCAAGGCCTACGGTATGCCGCGTGAATGGATAGACCCGATTGCCGAAGCGATTGATGGGTTACTTAAGGATGTGGAGGAGCTAAAAGCCGGTGCAAAGCCAAAGGCAAAGAAGACCACGAAGGCACAATCCAAAGATACCTACGCGGAACATTGGAAGGGCAGCGGTATTTAACCGCTGCGCAGATTTTTAATGGCCTGGTCTTGTTCGAATAAATACAGCAAAAATTTTAGAGCCTGACCGCGCTCCGTTTCTAATTCAGCATCCTTTTGAATAATCAATTTTGCATCATCGCGCGCGGCGGCCAAAAGCTCCGCATGTGTACTTAGATTGGCCAGTTTAAATTCCAAAGCGCCGCTTTGGCGAACGCCCAAAATATCGCCGCTACCGCGCAGTTCTAAATCTTTCTCTGCACTCAAAAACCCATCCTCGGTCTCGCGCATAATGGATAGGCGCTCCTTCGCGGTAATGCCGAGCGGGCCAGTATAGAGCAAGAAGCAATAGGACTTATCCGCGCCGCGCCCCACGCGCCCGCGTAACTGATGCAGCTGCGATAGGCCAAAGCGCTCCGCATGCTCAATAACCATGATGGTGGCCTCGGGGACATTCACGCCGACCTCAATCACGGTGGTGGCCACCAATATATCAAGATCACCGGCGGAGAATTTCTCCATAACCTCGTCTTTTTCCTTGGGCTTCATACGGCCATGTATAAGACCAACGCGATCGCCAAAGCTGGCCTGCAAAATGTCATAGCGCTCTTCGGCTGCGGCAAGGTCTAGCTTTTCTGACTCCTCCACCAATGGACAAACCCAGTAAATGCGCGCGAGAGTTTTAATTTGGCGCGCCAGCCC
>CAKZMN010000156.1 GCA_937128575.1 uncultured Alphaproteobacteria bacterium
CGTCGATCTGATCGGCTATGGTTTGACCCTCGGTATTGCAGCAGCCGCTTCCGTGACTTTGGCAATAGTCACCGCGGCAGGGTTGGCCATGGCGAATGTCTTGGTCAGTCGTCAGATTGGCTCCAGGTTCATAGCCGCTAGCTCAAGCCGAATGGACCGCATCGCGCTACAGGTCGGTCTCGCTCTGGCCTTCATCGGTTCTGCGCTGTTGGCATTCTGGATGGTACACAGTGTCGATAGTTTCGGGCTGCCTTGGCTCCTCACCGTCCTTGCAGGGTTGCTCCTGGCTGCGGCGGTAAGAGCTTTGCTTCTTCATCAAGCGGCACATCTTCATGCGCTGTCGTCTTCATTTCAAATTCAGCCTTAGGCATAAATTTAATATCCGGCATCGCCTTCGCATAGCCGCGATCAACCTTTTGTGCCTGCGCCGCATACGGAGCAATAAAAAAAGCTATAGCCAAAAAAGAAAGAACAAGACTAAATTTCTGTATCACCGCGCGTTTATTCCTTTTTAATGCATTCAAAAAACAAAGCTTATACTGCTTACGCAAATATAAAAATAACAAAGAATTACCAAACCAGTTTACCACACAAGCGCAGCCCTAGTCTAAAGCCCAAAGACGAAAAAACCACATCACCTGTTTACAGATAATGTAAAAAACATCGCGATCTATTGATTTACAAGCGCTATACGGATAATGATTCTATAAATCACCGTAATTTTGTACGCCCAAGCAACGCACCAAAAAGCAGTAAAAAAACATATGTCCGACTTATTTTCCTCTGAAAAACCTACCGAAAACAATAGCTACGATGCCTCCTCTATTGAGGTACTAGAAGGGCTGGAGCCCGTTCGAAAGCGCCCCGGCATGTATATTGGCGGCACCGATGAACGCGCCCTGCATCATTTGGCGGGGGAGATTCTCGATAACTCAATGGATGAAGCCGTCGCCGGCCACGCAGACTGGATTGAAATTTCACTGGAAGAAGGCAACCGCCTTGTTATCCGCGATAATGGTCGCGGCATTCCGGTCGGTGAGCACCCAAAATATCCGGGGAAATCTGCGCTAGAGGTCATCATGACCACCCTACATTCCGGCGGTAAGTTCAGCAGCGATTCTTACGAAACTTCTGGCGGCCTTCACGGCGTTGGTATTTCCGTGGTGAACGCCCTGTCCGACGATATGTGGATCGAAGTTGCCCGCAATAAGAAACTATATAAACAGAGCTACTCTCGCGGCCTCGCCACCTCCAAGCTTGAGGACCTAGGCGCCGTCAGCAACCGCCGCGGCACAACCGTATCCTTCCACCCCGATCCCGACATCTTCGGCAGCAAGGCCAGCTTCAAACCTGCATGGCTTTATCAAATGGCGCGCTCCAAGGCGTATTTATATTCAGGCGTGAAAATCCTATGGAAGTGCGATCCCGCAATCATCCCCGCCGAAAGCAAGGTAAAACCCGAAGACACATTCCACTTTCCCGGCGGTCTAAAAGATTATCTCGAAGCCACGCTAATAAACCAGCCCGCGGTAACACCAGAGCCCTTCCACGGCAAAACCAACCTGCCCGACAATGAAGGCCGCGTTGAATTTGCCATCACATGGCCCACCGCGACCGAGGGCTTCACCTACTCCTATTGTAATACAATCCCAACCCCGCAGGGCGGCACGCATGAAAGCGGCCTGCGCAGCGCTCTATCCAGGGGTCTTCGCAATTATGGCGACATGACGGGCGTCAAAAAGGCCTCCATCATCACCGCCGACGACGTCATGTCCGGCGCGGCAATTTTACTGTCCGTCTTTATCAAGGACCCACAATTTCAGGGGCAGACCAAAGAAAAATTGGTAAACGCCCCCGTTTCCCGCTTGGTTGACACCGCGATCAAGGATTACTTCGATCACTGGCTATCCAGCAACCCCGATATCAGCAACAAACTGCTGCAAGCCATTATCGAGCGCGCCGAAGAACGCATGCGTCGCCGCAATGACCGCGCACAATCCCGCAAAAGCGCAACGCAGAAATTGCGCCTTCCGGGCAAGCTTGCCGATTGTTCACAAACAAACGCCGAAGACACAGAATTATTCATCGTTGAGGGCGACAGCGCGGGCGGCTCTGCCAAGCAGGCCAGAAACCGTAAAACCCAAGCCATCCTGCCACTACGCGGTAAAATCCTAAACGTGGTCAGCGCGACCAATGATAAGATTCGCGCCAACCGTGAAATTCAAGATCTAATTCAGGCCATTGGTTGCGGCGTAGGCAAAGATTTCGATATCGAAAAATTGCGCTATGAACGCATCATCATCATGACCGATGCGGATGTTGATGGCGCGCATATTGCCTCACTTCTGGTTACATTTTTCTACACGCAGATGCGCCCGCTCATTGAAAATGGCCATATGTTCTTGGCGCAACCACCGCTCTACCGCCTCGTCAGCGGCAACCTCAGCGCCTATTCCCGCGATGATGCGCACAAGGATGAGCTTTTAAACACCGTCTTTAAGGGCAAAACAAAAATCGACATCAGCCGCTTTAAAGGTCTTGGTGAAATGCCCGCAAAGCAGCTAAAGGAAACCACAATGGATCCCGGCAGCCGCACGCTACTGCGCGTAACCCTGCCTGACGCCATTCAGGCTCTTGGCCTAACTGGTGATCTATCTGAAGAAATAGAGGCCGAAGCCCCGCCGACCAATCCCATGGAAGAGGTTGATGATCTGGTTGAACGCCTGATGGGTAAAAACGCAGAATCGCGCTATCAATTCATTCAAGATAACGCCGAATTTGTCGAAGACATTGACGTATAGGGTCTAGTCAGTTCATCTTAGAACCCATGCGCAAATCCGCAATCGCAACATTGATCTTGTTCTTGGTGTTTTTCGCCAGCGCCGCCTATGCGCTATTCGTACTCAGCCCCCAAATCGTGCAGGAACAGGTCGTTGAAAAATTCGGCGCGCTCGGCATTAATGTCGCCGCTTTGCCCGCACCTCAAAAACGCTATGGCGCGCTGCGCTACACAGATGCCGCGCTGGACACCGAGGGGTTTAGCACAATAAAGACCCTAGACATCGTCTATGACCCACTAAAATTACTGATGCTGAAAAAACTCGATAGCATCAAAATTTCCGGCCTCAGCATGACCGGCGAAATTGCCGAGGACGGCGCGCTCAGCATCGCGGGCTGGAAAAATATACCAATCCCACTTTCCCATGAACGCTTTGAGCTTAATAAAATAGACATCGCCGATGCGCGGCTTTCCTTGCTCACTCCGTTTTTGGGCGGCATCACCCTTAATTACGACCTGCAAATAACAAAGCGCAAAAAGAATTTAGAACTGCAGGGGCGCATCAATAGCGAGCAAAAAAGACTAAGCCTATCCGCAGGAATCTCCGGACACATAAACAACAAAAACCTGTGGCAAACCAACTTCAACATTGAGCAAGGCCGGATAGAGCTCGCCGATATAAAGGCCAGCCGCGTCATTAGCAACATACAGATATCAAACAATAACGGCGCAGAACCCAAGCTATTCGCCGAATTCACCGCGGGCGGCATTTCAATGCATAACCTGCCATGGCAAAATGCCTCCGGCAGTATCGAGGGCACGCCCTTTAACTACAAAATCTTGATAGATGCAAAATCCACCGGCGCAGAAGGGGTAGAGCTAAGCCTAAACGCAGAGAAAGCGCTAAACCGCCCCGCCGCACTGATGGGCAACCTACACGCGGAAAACGCCGCCGCATTAGTCAAATATCTACAAAACCAAAAATGAAGCCATTATAAAGTTAATTTCTGATAAACTTCGATATCACGAAGATGGAATGGCTGAGTCGATTTAATCTAATTTTTCAAAAAGAATAAAATATTTAGAAAATCTTGATATCGGGGAATT
>CAKZMN010000157.1 GCA_937128575.1 uncultured Alphaproteobacteria bacterium
TTAATTTATTCAAATACAAATCAACCTGCTTTGTTTCAGTCGGGTCGATATACGGATTGGCAAGATACATCCGTATCCTGTTAAAGGCGGCCAAGCTATATGTTGTTCTGATGCTGCTTATATATTTTTCCATAGCGCGGAAACGTAGCATGGATGGTATTCAAAATGCAAGATTATGACAAAAATTCTTTTATTTTTTGCGATGTTTCGCTCAGGCCGATTTTTTCAATGACGGTGCCCTCGGGAAAAGCGTTTTGTAGGCGGGTGGGGAGCATGGGGTCTAGCATGACGAAAACGCCCTTGTCGCCTGCGCGGCGGATTAGGCGGCCAAAAGCTTGTTTTAGTTTCAGGCGCGTTAGCATTTCATCATAGGTGCGCCCGCCAAAGGCCTCCTTGCGGGCCTTGTGCAATATGGTGGGGCGGGGCCATGGCACGCGGTCAAACACAATCAGGCGCAAGCTCTCGCCCGGGACATCCACCCCGTCACGCACCGCGTCCGTGCCCAAAAGACAGGCGTTGGTGTCGTCGCGGAACATATCGACCAGTGTGCCGGGATCAATTTCATCGACGTGCTGGCTGTATAGGCTGAGGCCCTTTCCCTCTAGCGGCATCGCGATTTTGTTATGCACGGCGCGCAGGCGTGATATAGCGGTGAATAGACCGAGCGCACCGCCGCCGCTGGCCTCGAATAAGGTGCGGTATGCACCCGCGACTTGGCCAAGATCATCCTTGCGGACATCATTGATAATGAAAATCTTGGTTTGCGCGGGGTAATCGAAGGGGGAGTTAAAGCCGATCATGTGCGGGGAGGCGGTTAGGTAATGTGCGCCTGATCTTTGTTGCGCCATGTTCCAGCTTGTTTGTTCGTCTGCCCCATCTTGCTCCCCGCCATCGCGCAGGGTCGCGGATGTGATGGCCAATCCGTGGGCGTGCGGGCGAATGGAGGCAGCAAAGGGCGCCATGGGATCGACATAGTGGCGATACATGCCGACATCAATGGCGCGGCCTTCGATGCGCTCGACCTCCATCCAGTCGATGAATTGATCTTGCGCCGAGGCGGTTTGGTTGGCGGCGTCTTTTGCGGCCTCAAAGGGGGAGGGCGGTTTTAAGGTTTCCAGCATTTGTATCCATGCGCCGATCGACATGATGGCGCGGCTTTCTAATGATCCGCTGATAGCATCAAGCCGCCCGCGCGTATCGCTATCGAGCATCCCTTCATCCTCTGCCAATTTACCTTTGAAAATTTTCACTAACTTTTTCATCGGCTTTTGCAGTTTTTCTAGAGCTGTTTTTAGTATTTCTGCCTTAATTATTAGCTCCGGCTCAACGGGGTGCGTTTGTGTTTCAAGGGAATAGGGACCCTCGCGTCCGCTGGCTCTGGCGTGCACCTGTTTGTAAACCAGATGCAGGAATTCTTCGGCGGGCCCCTTGGGGGAGCCATTTTTCATGCGGCGTGTCCAGCTCTCCGCGGTAAGGCAGGAGGCGTGATGCAGCACGTCTTCTAGCGCTTTTATGGCTTCATCGTCACCGGCGGCGAGGTCTTCGATGCGGCGCTTTAGACCGCGTGCGCGTCCTTTGCGCCCCCCTTCATTGCCCAATATCCAGCGGCGCAGGTCGCGCGTTTCTAGAGCGCTTAGATGTGCGGCGAAGGCGCTGTCGGCGGCGTCAAACAGATGATGCCCCTCGTCAAAGACGTAGCGGCTGGGCATGTCTTCACTGACGGAAGAGAGGGCGGATTGAATCATGACCAGCGCATGGTTGGCGATAACGATGCGTGAGCGCTTGGCCTTGCGCACAGAGCGTTCAACGAAGCATTTATTATAGTGATCGCAGGCCGAGTACACGCATTCCCCGCGCGTATCAGACAGGCCGCGCGTATGGCGGTAGCCCAATATGCCGGTCAGCCAGCCGGGGAAGTCCGCGCCAGTTAGATCGCCATCCTTGCTGGCGGCGGCCCAGCGGGTCATGATCCCCGCCGCAATGCCGTGATAGGGCGTGCGCGCGGTGGCGACGCCTGCGGCTGTTTCTTCGAGATTGAGCAGGCAGAGATAATTCTCGCGCCCCTTGCGCACCGCGACGTGAGCTTCTTTTAATTCTTCATCCGGATATAGGCGGTCTAGCTCTTGTTCAATTTGGCGTTGAAGGTTTTTGGTGAAGGTTGAAATCCACACGCTGCCGCGGTTTTTTTCGGCCCATACACTGGCGGGGGCTAGATAACCCAGTGTTTTACCAACGCCTGTTCCGGCCTCTGCCAATACTACATGCGGCTCGTCCGCGTTATGGACGGGGCGGAAGGCGGCGGTGATGTTGCTGGCGTAGTCTTTTTGCTCGGGTCGTTTTTCTGCGCCGCTGCCCAGCAGGT
Source organism: uncultured Alphaproteobacteria bacterium (assembly GCA_937128575.1). Lineage (GTDB taxonomy): Bacteria > Pseudomonadota > Alphaproteobacteria > Micavibrionales > Micavibrionaceae > JAGRKE01. Next base: position 2,363 of record CAKZMN010000157.1, read on the forward strand.
CATTCAGGCGCTTTCGCGCTTCCTCGCCGGTTACGCCGTGATGCGATGGTGGGGGCGGGGGCGCGTCTTCGGCCCATTCGGGCAAATGCCGCCAGACATTAAGGGCGGATTTGGTGTGGATCATCTCATCGGCGTCATATTCCTCCCCCAATGCGCCAACGATAAAGGGGGTCCAAGGCCAGCCCTTGCCGTTCATGCCCATGGTTTTGGCGATCGCTAGTGGGTCGGCTTTGCCCCTGTACGGATCGACCTGAATATCCCCCAGAAGTGCGGCTGCTATATCCATTAATGTAAATGGTGCGTCTTCTGCGCTTTCGGGTGGGCTCATGCCTAATGCCACGGCCAATCCATGCGGCGTGGGCACGCAAAACTTACCCGGATGCACAAACGCGAACAGCTCCAGCACGTCATAGGGGTAGAATTCTGTATTTTGCAAGCGCCCGCGTGTGTAGGGTGCGTGGCAAACCATGACGGGTTTATTGTGAATGATCATGCGCGCCTGATCATGGCTTAGGGTTTGTAACTCGCCCTGCGCGCTCAATATGTGAACATGACGTGCATTAACGCTTAGCGCCGCAATGGCGGGCAATTTTATATCATCTTTAGATGGAAAATTTGGGATGGAATCTTGCGCAGTCATTGGAAATTATTAGCATGAATTATATATTAGATGTACGCTTTCTTGACAGCTGGATATGTTTTTTGGTATTTTATTGCCATAACTCAGGAGAAATTGTTATGAAGTTGTTTAAGAGTCTTAAATCTTTATTTGTAAAAAGTGCTGAAGTTCCGTTTGAGGTGCATAAAACAGTGCCTATGCCAGACAATGTGCAAAAATACTTGGAACAGTCTCTTCGTCCTAATTCTCTGTGGTCGTACAGAGATAATGAGGGGGAACATCAATTATTCATGGATGAAATGGAAAATTTAGACTTGGATATGGCATCTTAAGATCTTTCAGGGTTACTTTTTCAACGCCTTCCAAAATCTCCAGAAAGAGAACATCGTTCTCTTCTTTTGCCCTAGATGCATTTTAAGCACTGCGTTGCGCAGGGCCATTTTGTAATTCGGGCCAACGCCGATTGTGCCGTCTTTCATTTTTACCTGTGTGATGCTGCCAAAGGAATCGCCTTCGATTACCTCGTGTGATTCAACGTGATCGTGCCCCAGCGCCAGTGTGCGCGTGCGGTTGAAGCCTGGGTAGTCACGCATAACATGCATATTGGTAATGGAGCCCAGATCGTGCTCGCGCTCGTCT